>CACZTC010000018.1 GCA_902784015.1 uncultured Erysipelotrichaceae bacterium
AATTATGCCCTAAGTTGGATTGCTTTCTTTGAAGAAGTAGATACTAAAACACCTACTGACTTATATAATGCAATTGCAACCTTCGACTTCCTACCAAGCATGACTAATTAAACCTATATATAAAAGAGGAATGATCACATCATTCCTCTTTTCCTTCTGTTACATTATTATATCAAATTAGTCAGCAGATACTTTCTTAACATTATAGAAAGCTTTTTTGCCTAGATATTTAGCAACTTCACCAAGTTCTTCTTCAATTCTCATACATTGATTATACTTAGCAATTCTGTCTGTTCTACTCATTGAACCTGTCTTAATTTGACCGGCATTAACACCTACTACTAAATCAGCAATTGTTGAGTCTTCACTTTCACCTGATCTATGAGATACAACAGCTGTCCAACCAGCTTCTTTAGCCATTTCAATAGCGTCTAAAGTTTCTGTTAATGTACCAATTTGATTAACTTTAATTAATACCGCATTAGCAGCTTTTAATTCGATACC
Organism: uncultured Erysipelotrichaceae bacterium; assembly: GCA_902784015.1. Classification (GTDB taxonomy): domain Bacteria; phylum Bacillota_I; class Bacilli_A; order Erysipelotrichales; family Erysipelotrichaceae; genus Bulleidia. Next base: position 505 of record CACZTC010000018.1, read on the forward strand.
CTTTTTAATGAAAGTTGTATTTGTTACAAAGAGGTCATCACCAACTAATTGAATCTTATCACCAAGTTTTTCATTTAGTTTTTGCCAACCATCCCAGTCATTTTCGCTTAAGCCATCTTCTAAAGAGATGAGTGGATATGTATTAACCCATTTTTCATAAAGTTCAATCATTTCATCAGATGATTTTTCGCCTTCACCACTTCTAGCTAATACATATTTACCTTTTTCATCATCATAGAATTCACTAGCTGCAGCATCCATAGCGAAGCATACATCTTCACCTAATTTATAACCTGCTGCTTCAACTGCTTCTTTCATTAAAGCTAAAGGTCCTTCGTTACCTAAAGTTTCAAGTGGGCCATTACCATCTGGTAAGCAGCTTGGTGCATAACCACCTTCATCACCTACAGCTGTATTATAACCATAGCCTTTTAATACTTTCTTTAAAGCATGGAATATTTCAGCACCCATACGAATAGCTTCATGGAAGTTTTCTGCACCAACTGGCATGATCATATATTCTTGAACATCGCTAGCTGAATCTGCATGTTTACCACCATTTAATACATTCATCATTGGTACTGGTAATACTTTACCATTTGGACCACCGATATATTGATATAGAGGTAATCCACAAGCATCAGCTGCTGCTCTTGCACAAGCAAGTGAAACAGCTAATGTTGCATTAGCACCAAGATTAGATTTAAATTCAGTACCATCTAAATCGATCATTGTCTTATCAATTAAAGCTTGATCAAATACATTTAAACCTAAAATTCTTGGCGCAATCTTATCATTAACGTTAGCTACAGCTGTTAATGTACCTTGGCCATTATATCTTTTTTCATCTTTATCACGTAATTCAAGAGCTTCTCTTTCACCTGTAGATGCACCACTAGGAACAATCGCTCTACCCCAAGCACCAGAATCTGTAAATACTTCAGCTTCTACTGTTGGGTTACCTCTAGAGTCAATAACTTCGCGTGCGTGTACATCTACAATTACATCAATAAAATTTGGCATTTCCTTTACATCCTCCTCTACCTATTTATTTTGTTGCATCAATAATTTCTTTAAATGAATCAACTTTTAATGAAGCACCACCAATTAATGCACCATCGATATCTTCACAAGCCATATATGAAGAAATATTCTCTGGTTTTACAGAACCACCATATTGGATTCTTACACTTTCGCTTGTTGCTTCATCATATAAATCTTTAACTGTATCTCTAACTAATTTACAGCAATTCTCAGCTATTTCTTGATCGGCACTTTTGCCTGTACCAATAGCCCAAATTGGTTCATAAGCGATAACCATCTTACTAACTTCCTCGCTTGTTAAACCTTCAAGAGAACCTTTTAATTGGCTCTTGATAACTGAAGCTGTTAGGCCATCATCATATTCTTTTTCTGTTTCACCGATACATAGAATAGGAATAATATTATCAGCCATTAATCTTTTACATTTAGCTGCACAAGCAGCATCTGTTTCATTATAATAAGTTCTTCTTTCAGAGTGGCCAATAATACAATAAGTAATACCAATCTCTTTTAACATTGGTACAGATACTTCCCCAGTATAAGCACCATTATCTAATTCATGGCAGTTTTCAGCTGCAATAATTAGATTCTTTGCATTTTTAACACATACATCTAAATCAACATATGGAGCACCAACGCCATAATCAGCTTTTTCGCTACCATTCAATACTTCTTCAATACCCTTCATGAAAGCTTCTGCTTCACTAGGTGTTTTATTCATTTTCCAGTTTCCAACAATAATAGGTTTTCTTGTCATAATCACTTTTCAGGAATAATTGCAATTCCTGGTAACTCCTTTCCTTCCATAAATTCAAGTGATGCGCCACCTCCAGTGGAGATATGACTAAAGTTATCCGCAAAGCCTAGGTTCTTAGCAGCACTAGCACTATCACCACCACCGATAATAGTTGTTGCTCCTTCTAAGCCTGCTAATGTTTTACAAATTTCTACAGTACCTTTCGCAAATCTTTCATCTTCAAAGACACCCATTGGACCATTCCAGAATACTGTCTTAGCCCCTTCTAGTTCTTTTTTAAATAATTCAACAGTTTCTGGACCAATATCTAAGCCCATAAAGTCATCAGGTATCTCTCCTGCTTTAACTGTTTTAATTTCTGTTGGATTAGAGAAATCATTAGCGATAACTGTATCTACTGGTAAGATGAGTTTACCTTTACCTCTTTCCATAAAGTCTTTAGCTAAATCTACTTTATCTTCTTCTAATAATGATGTGCCAACCTTACCCCCATTTGCGTATGCAAATGTATAAGACATACCACCACCGATTAATACTTTATCAGCGATTTTTAATAGATTATCAATAACCGCAATCTTATCGGATACTTTAGCGCCACCAAGAATCGCAACTAAAGGTCTTTCTGGATCATTTAATGCTTTACCTAAAACATTAACTTCTTTTTCAACTAAGAAACCTAAAGCGCTTGGTAAATGTGTAGCGATACCAACAGTAGATGCATGAGCTCTATGAACAGAGCCAGAAGCATCTTCCACAAAGTAATCACCTAAGCTTGCCCAATAAGCGCCAAGTTCAGGATCATTACCACTTTCTTTTTTACCATCTAAATCTTCATATCTTGTATTCTGCATAAGAACGATAGAACCATCTTCTTGTCCCTTTAC
>CACZTC010000019.1 GCA_902784015.1 uncultured Erysipelotrichaceae bacterium
ATAATATTGCATATGATGAATTAGTAAATGGAAGCTTTGATTTATATTATCAAAGGGAAAAGATTGATCGTATAAAACTATCTGTACCTGGCGAACATAATATATATAATGCTTTAGCTACAATAGCTTTAGCAAGATTCTATGGTATAGATTATGAAACAATAATTAGAGCTTTATATAAATATGGAGGAACACATAGACGTTTTGAAATAAAAGGTACAGTCAATGGTTGTAAAATAGTTGATGATTATGCTCATCATCCCCAAGAAATAGAAGTTGTTTTAAATGTCGCTAATAAATATCCTCATAATAAAGTATGGGCTGTATTTCAACCTTTTACTTATACTCGTACTGTTGATCTATTAGATGATTTCGCAAGAGTATTATGCAATAGTGATATAGCTATTGTTTCTGATATTTGTGCAGGTAGAGAAGAAAATACTATGGGCATTACTGGAGAAATTGTCGTTAATAAAATGAAAGAAATGACTGATAAAGTTATCTATTTACCAACATTTGATGACATTATTGAATATGCAAAAGATAAAGTAGAAAAAGATGATTTATTTATTACGATGGGATGTGGAGATATTTATCGTTTAGCCGATAGATTTGTAAAAGATTTTGGAGATAAGAATGAGTGATTTCAATAAATTTAAACTAAATAAGGATATTCTTGAATATATTAAATTATGTGGTTTTAATGAACCCTCTAAAATTCAAGAAAAAGTCATTCCTAAAGCTTTATTAGGTAAAGATATAATTGGTTTATCTGCGACCGGCTCAGGTAAAACACATTCCTATTTATTACCTATTTTAAATATGATTGATAAAGATAATGATAATGTTCAAGCAGTTATTACTGCGCCAACTAGAGAATTAGCTTTACAAATCTATAATATGGCTAATTTAATAACTAAAATTGATGATTCTTATCGAATTAAATTATTTATTGGTGGTAAAGATAAACAAAAAGATATTAATCAATTATCTAAAGAACAACCTCATATTGCGATAGGCACACCAGGAAGAATTAAAGACTTATTTTTAAATGAAGCAGTATTAAGATTAGATAAAGCTAAAATATTAGTAATTGATGAAGCTGATATGACTTTAGAATATGGTTTCTTAGATGAAATTGATGCATTTGCGGGTAGAATGAGTGAGAATCTACAAATGTTATCATTTTCAGCTACTATGCCTGATCAATTAAAACCATTTATAAAAAAATATATGCATCATCCTTTAACTATAAAAGTTGAAGATGATGAGAAATTTTCTCCTAATATAAAACATATATTAGTACCTTGTTATCATCATAGTTATGCTGAAACAATTATTAATATGATTGATGGTATGCAACCATATATATGTTTAATATTCGCAAATACAAGAGAAGATGTTGCGCTTATTGCGGGTGAATTAAGAAAGAATCATATAAATGTAACTGAATTACATGGAGGCTTAACTAGCCGTCAAAGAAAACAAGCAATGAAGCTTATTGAAGGTAGTCAAGCAAGATTTGTTGTGGCTACTGACTTAGCTGCTAGAGGTATTGATATAGGAGAAATCAGCCATGTTATTTCATGTGGCTTCCCGCAAGAATTAGAATTCTATATCCATCGTGCAGGTAGAGCTTCTAGAGCTGGTATGAATGGTATATGTTATGCATTATATAAAAAAGAAGATGATTCATCTATCCGTTCTTTAAAGCGCCAAGGTATAGCTTTTAAGCATCAAAGATATCGTAAAAATGCTTGGCAAGAATTAAAGCCATATGGTGCAAAGAAGACTAAAGATAATAGTGAAATATCAATAGAAATATCAAAATTAAATACTAAAAAGAAAACTAAAGTAAAACCTGGTTATAAAAAGCGTCGTGAAAAAGAAATAGCTAAGATTAAACAAAAGAAAAAAAGAGAATTTATCAAACAAAAGATTAAAGAAGAAAAGAAAGCTATGTATAAAGAAAGAGCTCGTAAAGAAAGAGAAGAAGGCTACAAAGATTAACCTTCTTCTTTTATTTTGATTATTTCATTTTTTAATACTGTAGCTAACTCACTTTGTGGAACTTGTTGGATAACAGTACCATTTTTGAATAATAAACCATTTTCATATCCGCCAGCTATACCTATATCAGCTCTACTTGCTTCCTGAATTCCATTAACAGGACAGCCCATTATAGCCACTGTAATATCTAAATCAATATCTTTTAAGAAGTCTTCTATATCTTTAACAATCGGAAGCATGTCATATTGGATACGGCCACAAGTTGGGCATGATATTAGATTAGGAACATTATCAATGAGTTTAAATGATTTTAATAATTGTTTAGCAATAATTAATTCATCTTGAGGTGGGCCAGAAACGGAAACTCTAATTGTATCGCCAATACCTTCATATAATAGAGTTCCTAAAGCTGCTGAAGATTTAATTGATGAAGTAGTAAAGCCACCAGCTTCAGTAACACCTAAATGAAGAGGATAATTAAAATGTTTTGCAGCTTCTTTATATACGTCAATTGTTAATAAAACATCACTAGATTTAAATGATAAACATATATCATCAAAATCTAACTCATTAAGAATCTTGATATGAGAAGTTGCACTTTCAATCATTGCTTCAACACAAGGCTCTTTATATTTTTCTAATAAATGCTTTTCTAATGATCCTGCATTAATTCCAATTCTAATAGGAACTTTTTTTTCTTTGCATTTTTTTACTACTGCTTCAACTTTGCTTTTATCACCAATATTACCAGGATTTATTCTTATAGCATCTATCCCGCCATCCAAGCATTTTAAAGCTAATAAATGATTAAAATGAATATCAGCTATTAAAGGAATATTTATTCTTTCTTTAATATATGGTATAGCCTTAGCATCTTCTTCATCTAATACTGCTGTTCTTATTAATTCACAACCTAATTTTTCTAATTCATTAATCTGTTTAACAGATTCATCTATATTTTTAGCAGGGATATTAGTCATTGATTGTATTACACATTTATTCTGATGCCCAATTTGTACATTATCTACATAAATAGCTTTTGTTTCAGTTCTTTTCATGATTGTATTATCTCATGATTCTTAATTTTCAGCGATATTTCTTGGAAATAAAAAAGGGATATGATATACTTTCATACGGTTAGGAGGATAGAGATATGCCTAGAGAAAATATTACATTTAAGTGCTCTGAGTGTGGTGAAGAAAACTACATTGGTACAAGAAATAAGCGTACTCATACCGAAAAAATGGAAATAAAAAAATATTGCTCACGTTGCAATAAAGTTACATTACACAAGGAGAAGAAATAACCAAAAGGTTATTTTTTACTATTTATGAAACTTGAGTGTTTACCAATTGGACAATTTGAAGAAAATATTTATATTCTTCATGACAACAATCAAGTATTAATAATTGATCCGGGTGCTCATGCTAAAGAAATTATTAAACATATTGATGAAAATGAAGAAGTTCTAGCTATTTTATTAACTCATGGTCATAGTGATCATACTGGTGCTGTTGATGATTTAGTTGATATCTATAATTGTCCTATATATCTAAGTAAAAATGAGTTTCCCTTAGTAGATAAGAATAATAATCATAGAAATTATGCTATTCCTATTTATAGTGAAATAAGAGATATTACAGAATTGAATCAAATTGGTAAATTTACTTTAAAAGTTTATGAAACACCAGGTCATACTTCTGGTAGTGTATGTATTCAATATAAGAATATTCTATTTACTGGTGATACATTATTTTCTTCAAGTATTGGTAGAACAGACTTATATTCTGGAAATGATATAGAAATGTATCATAGTCTATTATTCTTAAAATCTTTAGATAAAGATTTTAAAGTATATCCTGGTCATGGCCCTTCAACTATGATTGGGGATGAATTAATAAAGAATCCATTTTTAATAAATATTTAGGGAGAGATATGAAGAAGATATTAATAGTTTTAGCTTTAATATTATTATCAGGTTGTTCATTGTTAGATAAGTTTCTCGAAAAAGATAAAGAAGAAGTCATTGAACCTACTCCAGTTATTCAAGTAGAGAAGGTATCAATTAGAGATGTTAATTTTAAACAAAGTCAAGCTGAGGCTTTAATGCGCTTAGCTATTGATGATCATTGTGATGTTGATTATACAATTCAATCTGTTGGTATTAATGATGATGATGTTGTTGGTAGATATTCTTATCAAACAGAAGGTGGTGAAGAAGTCTTTGTTGATGTTGTTTTAAAAGATGTTACAGTATCAAGTACTAATCATTCTATTGCTTTTTTTGGTGAGAATTATTTTTCTGATGATGAAGAAGCAGGAGATAGCGGAATTGATGAAACTGTTTTTGATAATATAGGTTCTATTCCAAGTGATAAATATGATTTACCTGCTGAAGCTCCTGAATATGTTGATTATTTTGAAGAAGTATTAAGAAATGATAGCGTTGTTATATTTAGATCTAATATAGCTTCAGGATATATTAGCTTATCTGGAGAAGTATATGAAGGTAGTTCAGTTAAATTTACATTATTAAATCTATCTCAAACTAGTGAAAGATTAATAGTAGAAGCTAATACTGTTGGCCCATATTTTGGGGATATTGAAGTTGAACCAGGTGTTTATTATATAGTAATGCAAGCGACTGGTTATTATTCATATTATTGGTCAATGATCAGATAGATAAAAA
>CACZTC010000020.1 GCA_902784015.1 uncultured Erysipelotrichaceae bacterium
AAAAATGGAGTAAACTATAGGGAAGGAGAAAAGAACATGGAAGTAGTATTAATACCAGGAGATGGCATAGGAAAAGAAATAAGTGAAAGTGTTAAAGCTGTTAATAATGCTTTAGATACAAATATAGAATTTATTACATATGAAGCAGGAGCAGAATATGCAAGTAATCATGACAGTTTATTTGCGGAAGGTTTATTAGAAGCGATTGAAGAAAAGAAAATAGCTTTAAAAGGGCCAACTGCAACGCCTATTGGAAAAGGCTTCAAATCAATTAATGTTCAACTTCGCCAACAATTTCATACTTTCGCTAATATAAGACCAATTAAATCAATTGATGGTATTGAAAGTAAATATGAAAATGTTGATTTAGTTATATTTAGAGAGAATAGTGAGGATTTATATTTAGGTATTGAATATATGTGTGATAATGATACTGCTCATGGTATAAAAATTATCACAAGATTAGCCACAAATAGGATAGTCAAAGAAGCATTTGAATATGCGAAGAAGAATAATCGTAAAAAAGTTACCTGTATCCATAAAGCTAATATTATGAAATTGACTGATGGCTTATTCTTAGATGAATTTAGAGAAGTAGCTAAAGAATACCCAGAAATAGAAAGTGATGATTGTATAGTAGATGCTTTTTGTATGAAAGCTGTAATTAATCCTAATCAATTTGATGTCTTAGTGGCACCTAATTTATATGGAGATATTATTAGTGATTTATGTGCAGGCCTTATTGGTGGCTTGGGTTTTGCGCCATCAGTTAATAAAGGTGAAGAAGTATCTATATATGAAGCTGTACATGGCTCAGCTAATGATATCGCTGGTAAAGATGAAGCTAATCCAACTGCTTTATTATTATCTTATGCGATGTTATTAGATGATAATAGTTATGAAGATAAAGCTAATATATTAAGAAGAGCTATCTTTGAATTAATAAAAGAAGGTGATAAAACAACCAAAGATATTGGCGGTAATTTAGGTTGTAAAGCTTATACTGAAGCTATCATAGAAAGAATAAAGAATTATGGAAATTAAATTAGAGAAAATAATATTAAAAGATAATAAACCACAATTAGTTAAAGATGAAAATATTGAAGAAGGCAAAAAGCTAACTTTAACTTATGAAATATTAAATAAGCATAATCATAGTGATGATGATAATAAATTAGCGATAACTTTTGATTCTTTAACTAGTCATGATATTACTTATGTTGGCATCATTGAAACAGCGATTGCTTCTGGTTTAAAAGAATTCCCTGTACCTTATGTAATGACTAATTGTCATAATACTTTATGTGCGGTAGGGGGAACAATTAATGAAGATGATCATGTTTTTGCTTATTCTGCTGCCCATAAATATGGTGGTATTTATGTGCCTGCTTCTTATGCAGTTATACATAGTTTTAATAGAGAGATGATGAGCGGCGTGGGCAAAATGATAATGGGCTCAGATTCACATACTCGCTATGGTGCTTTAGGAACTATGGGAATAGGTGAAGGAGGCGGCGAAATAGCTAAACAATTATTAGGTAGAAAATATGAAATTAATTATCCTGAGGTGATGTTGATATATTTAAGCGGTAAAGTTAAGCCTGGTATTGGTCCACATGATGTCGCTTTAAAAATCATTTCAGAAACATATGATAAAGGTATATTAAAGAATAAAGTATTAGAATTCGTAGGACCTGGGATAGCTAATTTATCGCAAGATTTTCGTAATGGCATAGATGTAATGACAACTGAAACTACTTGTCTTTCAAGTATATGGGAATGTGATGAAATAACCCAAAAATATTATGAAATACATCAAAGAAAAGATGATTATAAAGAGTTAAAGTCTAAAGATGGTGCTATCTATGATGGCATGATAGCTTTAGATTTAAATGAAGTAGAATCAATGATAGCTTTACCAATGCATCCTAGTTTAGCTATGCCTATAAATGAATTTAAAAAAGATCCTCGTAAATATTTAAAAGAAGCTGAAGATAGGATCCTTTCGCAAACTGGTACAAAAATAGATTTAGTTAGTAAGGTTGATGAAAAGGGTAATGTCCATACCGATCAAGGTATTATTGCGGGCTGTTCTGGAGGAATTAATGAGAATATTGTGGTGGCTTCTAAGATATTAGATGGCAAACCAATTGGTAATAATAAATTTACATTAAATATTTATCCTGATTCTATGCCTAGCTATTATGATTTAGTAAATAATGGAGTTCAAAGTAAATTATTAGAAAGCGGAGCTATTATAAGAGAAGCATTCTGTGGTCCTTGTTTTGGGGCGGGGGATACACCTAATAATGGTGCATTATCTATTCGCCATACTACCCGTAATTTTCCAAACCGCGAAGGTTCTAAACCTCAAGAAGGACAGGCTTGTGCAATTTGTCTTGTAGATGCAAGGTCAATTGCCGCAACAGCCTTAAATAGGGGAATATTAACTGCTGCTACAGATATTATGGATAAAGATTATGTATTGCCAACTTATCATTTCCATAAGGAATTATATGATAATCGTATTTATAATGGTTTCTTAAAAGCAGATACAAATTATGAATTAATAGAGGGGCCAAATATTAAGGCTTGGCCTTCTCAAGAAGAATTAAAAGATAATCTTTTGACTAAAGTTATTACTTATTTAGATGATCCAGTTACGACAACAGATGAATTAATCCCTAGTGGAGAAACTTCTTCATATCGTTCTAATCCTTTACGCCTAGCTGAATTCACATTATCTAGAAGAGATCCTGAATATGTTTCTAAAGCTAAAGCTATTAATGGAGATAATGAAGAATTAAATAATGTATTAGCTACTTTAAACAATAATGGAATAGAGGTAACTAATTATACTTTGGGCTCTTCAATATATGCGAATAAGCCTGGTGATGGTAGCGCTCGTGAACAAGCTGCTTCTTGTCAAAAAGTTTTAGGTGGTATTGCGAACTTTGCGAAAGAATATGCAACTAAAAGATATCGCAGCAATTGTATAAATTGGGGCATTCTTCCTTTTGTGGTAGATAATAAAGAAGATTTTAATAATGCTTGGATATGGATTAGCAATATAAAAGAAGCAATTAATAATGAAAATAATATTAAAGCTTATAGTATTAAAAATAATCAAATAAAAGAGATTAAATTATCTTTAGGCTCTTTAAGTAAAGAAGAAAAAGATATTCTAATCTCAGGTAGTTTAATAAATTATTATAAGAATTCTTAATCATTAAATAAAAAAGGAATAAAAGTTGGTAATAATTTTTCCCAACTTTCTTCAGAATGTGTGCCATTAACTACTAAGTTAGGATATGTCATACATTTTTTCATTGTGAATTCATGATTAACTCTTAATAATAAATCGATACCTTTAGTTAAAGAAGATTTAGAATGTAATTCTTTAGAACCTACATCTAAATATATTTTGGTATCTTTAAATTCTGTTTCTCGAATTAATTCAATTAAAGCTTTTTCGCAAAAAAAGAAGGCCGAGCTAAGGCAAGCAGCTTTAGAGAAAATATGATTATATTTTGTGATACAATAAGCGCTCATTAAACCACCCATACTAGAGCCAGCTATTCCAACATGAGAGCGCTCTTTATAGATACGATATTTTTTCTCACAATAAGGTTTTAATTGATTCACAAACCAAGCAGCTGTAATATCACCTTCTGGCGTTATATTCTCCTGAAGCCATCTTGTTTTAATAGCTGGATAAGGACAATATTCATCTAATCTTTTTTCACCAGTATGATTACAATCTTCACCAATCACTACTAAATCAATATTATTTTTATCTAGATATTTTTTCATACCCCAGCTTTTACCATAAGTTGCAGTTCTATCATAAAAAAGATTATGTCCATCAAACATATAGAGAACATCATATTTCTTATTAGTAGAATCATAACTATTTGGTAAATAAACCCATATTTTTCGTGGGGATTGTGAAAGAGGGGCTATATCTAATTTAAATGTTTCTATTCTTCCCATATTACATCCAACTAATTTTACTTTCTTTTCCTTCTTTGATTCTTTTTATATTATCTTTGTGGCGATATGTTACAAATAGCCATAATAATAGTAGGGCTATAGGTATATCAAAAGTTATCTTATTTAATAAAGCTAAGATAAAAGATACAATACAAACTATTAATAAAGATGAGATAGATGATAAGCTAACTGTTTTAGTTATATAAAGGATGATGAAGAAAGATATAATGGGCAATAAGAATTGAAGGAAATATTGATTAGTTAAATAAACAACAATTCCCAATAAGAAACCATAAGAAGTCGCTACTGCTTTGCCACCTTTAAAATTAGCGAATAAAGGAAAACAATGTCCAAAGCATGCAGCTAAGCCGGCATATATTTCTGTTCCTGGTATTACAAAATGTGCTATCGTCATAGCGATAAAAGCTTTTAAGCCATCTAATAATGCTACAGCTACAGCTACTGGTTTACCTAAGACTCTACCGGCATTACTTGCACCTAAATTACCTGAGCCTTCATTACGTATATCTTTATTAAAAAATAATTTACCAATAATTAAAGCCCAAGGAATTGAACCAAATATATAACTGATAATTAATACTAAGATTGTTTTCATGATTTATCCTCTTTTCTATTATATTCTTCCAAAAAAGAATGCATTTCTTTATTTGTTTTAAAGCCTGGGAATGTATCTAATTGTACAGCATGCAAGGCTCTAAATATATTATCTTCTATATCTGGATTATATTTCTTTAAAGCTTTAATAAGATTTTTAGTATCTTGTCTTTTGGAAGTGCTATCTAAATCATTATTGGTGAGATTCTTAGTAGCTTTACAAGCACATTTAATGAATTCTAATTTGTTGTAGGAAGACCAATGAATGATATCATCTTCTTTAATACAATATAGGGGTCTAATTAATTCCATTCCTTCAAAATTATCACTATGTACTTTAGGTATCATTGTTTCTAATTTACTAGAATTAAACATCGCCATTAAGGTAGTTTCGATGGCATCATTTAAATGATGTCCTAAAGCTATTTTATTACAGCCTAATTCTTTAGCTTTATTATATAAATGACCTCTACGCATTCTCGCACATAAATAACAAGGTTTATTATCTTGAGAATAAGCTACATCAAAGATATTGGTATTAAAGATTTGAATAGGTATTTCTAAGATAGCTGCATTTTCTTTAATCTTATTAATATTCTTTTCATCATAGCCAGGATCCATCACTAAATAAATAACCTCAAAAGGGTAGTCGCTTCTTTTCGCTAATATTTTAAATAAAGTAGCTAATAACATAGAATCTTTACCACCCGATATACAAACAGCTATCTTATCATTAGGCTCTATCAATTCATATCTATTAATAGCCGTCAAAAAATTAGCCCAAAGATCTTTTCTAAATTTGGTAAAAATACTTCTTTCAATTTCTCCGCTTCTTGTTAATTCTTTAGCCATAAACCTTAATTATTCTATCATGGCTTATAGCTTATTGTTTATTATGTAAATTATTTCAGAAAATAAATGTAAAAAAATGTTGACATATGAAAAAACTTTCAGTAATATATAAACAATATTCGAGGAATAGGAGAGTATTTGAAATCAACCTATAGCGAGCTAGAACAGAGTGGAAGTCTAGTGGCAATGATTTCAAAGAAGCGCACCTAGGAGAAGTCTTCCTGAAAATAGTAGGGAAGAACGTAACCAGCGTTAATGGTAGAGTGGCTTAGTATTTTTAAGCAACCAGTGTGGTACCGCGATTAATGTCGTCTCTGGAATGAGGCGACATTTTATATTTTAAGGAGGTGATTTGAATGAAAGCGCGACGACGAAGATTAAAGAATATTAAAAATGTATTAGAAAAGGAGAAAAATATGAAAAAGATTATAAATACAATTTTAAGTGGATTATTAATTATTACATTAAGCGCATGCAGCACATCAAACAAAGTAACCTCAGGTATGGATGCATATGAAAAACCAGAATTAGATTTAAGTAATGCTAGCGGATCTCTAAAAGATATTTTAGATAAAGGCACGTTAGTGATAGCTACTTCTCCAGATTATCCACCAAATGAATTTGTGGATGATGAAGGTAATATTTATGGCTCAGAAATGGAATTGGCTAAATATATCGCAAGTTGTCTAGGTGTTGAATTAAGTATAGAAGCAATGGACTTTAGTGGTACTTTAGTTGCGATAGACACAGGAAAAGTAGATATAGCTGTTTCTGGCTATGGTTGGAAAAAAGATAGAGCTGAATTATATGAATTATCTATAGGCTATGAAGGTGATGATACAGATTATGGACATACTCTTATCACTTTAGCAAGCGAAGTTGATAATTATAAATCACTCGAAGATTTTGTGGGTAAAAAAGTAATGGCGCAAGCTAGCTCCCTCCAACAAATGTATGTCGAAGATCAAATCTTGGCGATAGATAATGCGGGTAATACAGAAATGATTCTAGTTACTTCGCTTGATCAAGCCATTTTAGGACTAGCTAGCGGAAAATGTGATGCTGTAGCTTTGGATGGCCAAACTGCAAGAAATTATGTAAATCAAAGTGAAGGTGAATTCGCATTAACTAATATTAATTTTGATCTTAGCATTTATGGGGATTATGAAGGTAATGTCATAGCTGCTAAAAAAGGCGAAACAGAATTAATTGAAGTTATTAATACGATTATTGCTTTTGCGATGGATAAAGGTTATTACCAACAATGGTATAAAGAAGCTTGTGAATTAGCTGGAGTTGAAGACTAATGGGTAAGTCAATACTAGAAGTATTTTTAGAATATTGGCCAATCTTTCTTAAAGGTCTAATTGGTACTTTAAGATATGCTTTTATTGCGGTATTTCTAGGTAGTATATTAGGTGCGCTTGTTGCATTTTTACATCTTAGTAAAAATAAACTATTATCTTCTATCGCTAAGATATATGTAAATGTTTTAAGAGGAACACCATTATTAGTACAAATGTATATAGCTTATTATTTTATTCCTATGGCTATACCTATCTTAAATAATGTTGATGTTGTTTATTTTGTATTATTAGCACTTATCTTAAATTCCAGCGCTTATGTAGGTGAAATTATTAGAGGTGGTATCAATTCAATTGAGAAAGGTCAAATTGAAGCAGCGCGATCATTAGGTATGTCCAATAAGAATTGCATGATGAAAATAGTATTACCTCAAGCTATTAAAAATATCTTACCTGCTTTAGGTAATGAATATATTGCGATGATTAAAGAGACTTCATTAGCTGGTACATTTATGTTGTATGAATTAATGTATACAAGAACATTATTAGCTAATAAATATCTTATTTGGCAACCATTATTCATCATCGCAGGAATATATTTAATTGTTACCTTAGTATTATCATCTTTAGTTTCCTTATTAGAAAAGAGGTTGAGAGTCAGTGAGTGAGAATAGAATACCTTTAATTGAAACAAGAAATTTATATAAAAGATTTGGTGAATTAAATGTTTTAAATGGGATAAGCGAAACAATATATAAAGGTGAAGTTGTCACTATTATTGGACCAAGTGGCGGAGGTAAATCTACTTTTTTAAGGTGTCTTAATTTATTGGAAGAGCCAAGTAGCGGGGAAGTAATATTTGAAGGTAATATCTTAGATGTTAATAGTACTGATTTAAATAAACATAGACAAAAAATAGGTATGGTTTTCCAACAATTCAATGTCTTTCCACATTTAACAGTCATGGATAATATAACCATAACGCCTATTTTAGAAAAAAAGATTAATAAGGTAGAAGCAGAAAAAAGAGCTAAAGAATTATTAGAGATGGTAGGCTTAGAAGATAAAGCTTTAGAATATCCTAATAAATTATCAGGTGGTCAAAAACAAAGACTGGCAATCGTTAGAGCTTTAGCTATGGATCCTGATGTAATGTTATTTGATGAGCCAACTAGTGCTTTAGATCCCGAAATGGTTAAAGGTGTTCTTGAAGTAATCCAAGCTTTAGCAGAATCTGGAATGACATGCGTAATTGTGACGCATGAAATGGGATTTGCGAAAAAAGTTAGTGATCGAGTTTTATTTATTGATGAAGGAATAGTTAAAGAATCTGGCAATCCAATTGATTTCTTTGAGAATCCTCAAAATCCAAGAACGAAGGAATTTTTAGCTCAAGTTATGTATTAATAATATATTATGGTACGATTATTCAGGAAGGTGATTAATTATGAATAATTTTATGCATTATATACCGACAAAATTATATTTTGGTAAAGGTCAAATTGAAGTATTAAATGAAGTCTTAGAAGTTTATGGTAAAAAGGTTTTATTAGTATATGGTGGCGGTTCTATTAAAAAGATAGGACTTTATGATAAAGTCATGGATATCCTAAATAATAATGGCTATATGGTTGTTGAGTGTGGAGGGGTAGAACCTAATCCACGTATTGAAACAGTTGAAAAGGGCTCTAAATTATGTAAAGAAAACGATATCGATGTTGTTTTAGCAGTTGGTGGGGGATCAACAATCGACTGCGCTAAAGCAATTTGCGTTGGGGCTTTTTTTGAAGGAGATGATTATTGGGATATAGTTAGTAAACCAAAGCGTGGGGCTAAAGCTTTACCTTTAGTTGATATATTAACGCTCAGCGCAACTGGAAGCGAATTCGATAATGGGGGTGTTATTACTAATTTAAAAACTAATGATAAACAAGGAGTAGGATTAACTTTCCCATCAGTATCAATATGTGATCCTGAATATACATATAGTGTTAGCCCATATCAAACAGCAGCAGGTTCAGCTGATATTATGAGTCATGTCATGGAAGGATATTTTTCAAAAGAATCTTCAGATGTTTCTGATGGTCTAGCTGAAGCTTTATTAAAAACAGTTATAAATAATCTTCCCAAAGCTTTAGATAATCCTAATGATTATGAGGCTAGAGCTAATCTAATGTG
>CACZTC010000021.1 GCA_902784015.1 uncultured Erysipelotrichaceae bacterium
ATGAAATGGATTTCGCAAAAAATGTTAGTAATAAAGTAGTATTTATGGAAAATGGTGTCATTGTTGAAGAGGGTGATGCCAAAGAAGTATTTGATAATCCTAAATGTGCACGCACAAGAGAATTTCTAAAAGTAGAAAGAGAATATAGATAAAAGTGGAGGGAAAAAGAATGAAAAGAGTTTTAAAAAGTATTATTGCATTAACCCTAGTAGTATTAGTTGGATGTAATTCTAGTAGTAATACTAATACCAACAAAGGTGATCATCTTTCAAGAATTAAAGAAGCAGGAGTATTAAGAGTAGGTTTAGAAGGAAACTGGCAACCATTCTCTTTTGAAAAAGATGGCGAGATTGTAGGATATGATGTTGAAGTTGCAGCAGCTATAGCTGAACATTTAGGAGTAGATTTAGAAGTTATTCCGACACCATGGGATAATCTGTTCTTAGGTCTAGATGCAGATACTATTGATTTAGTTATTAATGGTGTAGATGTTACAGAAGATAGAAAAAAGACATATGATTTTTCTGATGCATATCTTTATGACAAAGCTGTATTAATTGTTTTAGAAGATAATAATGATATTACAAGTTTTGAAGATTTAGATGGTAAGACAACAGCTAATTCAATTGGTTCTACATATATGGAAATAGGTGAAAGCTATGGTGCTAAGGTTGAAGGCGTTGAAACTTTAGACCAAACATTAGAAATGCTAAAAAATGGTCAAGTTGATGCAACTATCAATAGTGATGCTTCTTATCAAGACTTTATGAAAGTCAGTGGTGGACCTTTTAAAACAGTAGATGAAACAAGTACTTATATGGGTATTCCATTTGTGAAAGGTGGAGATAATGACTCATTAATAAAAGAAGTTAATGCTACAATTGCAGAACTAAGATCATCTGGTAAACTCAAAGAATTATCACTAAAATACTTTGATGAAGATAAAACAGAGCCATATGGCAAATAAATCTAAAACGTTTTAAATTGTGAAATAAATATTTTAAAAAAAAGGGCTATGCAAATTGACTTATACATGTTAATATGATGGTGCTTAGGGATGAGTACTCATGGCCCGACAGTAACAGGGTGTGGTTCATACTACATCCTTTTTTATTAAAAGGAGCTTATTAAAATGAAAATTAATAGACAACCAACACAAGAAGAATATGAAAATATTTTTAATCAACTTATTGAAACAATTCATAACCAAGAAGAATATGAACACTTCAATAATAATGAACACTCGGTAGGAATATTAACAGGAGTATGGATGGTCGCTAATGATTTAATCAATAGAATGCAGGCTGATGGTATTGAAGTAGATATGGATATTGAAGACTTTATGGAAGAATTTCAAAATCGTATCAATGATAAAGCTCTTAAAGTTATGGATAATAATAAAGGTGAATCAGAAGAAA
This sequence comes from uncultured Erysipelotrichaceae bacterium, assembly GCA_902784015.1. GTDB lineage: Bacteria > Bacillota_I > Bacilli_A > Erysipelotrichales > Erysipelotrichaceae > Bulleidia. The sequence continues at coordinate 1,419 of CACZTC010000021.1, forward strand.
TCGCTTTATAAAAAAATGCACTATTCGCAAATGAATAGTGCTTTTTAATAAAAACAACTATTTCTAGTTGTTTCCGTGACCCCCGAGGGATTCGAACCCTCGACCCACTGATTAAGAGTCAGTTGCTCTGCCAGCTGAGCTAGGGGGTCATATTTAGGTGCTAAAGAATAATAGCATTCATAATCTTTTTTGGCAAGATTATTCATGTGGAAAAATTGATACTTCTTTTTGCTTGATAGCAGCTAATTTATTCATCCATATATCTTCATATTTACTAAATAGATATGGATATATAGCTGTAGCATGAATGAAGACAAAGAATGTTTCTAAAAAGCGTGCGAATGGTAATGGCAAAAATAGAGTTAGAGTTAATCTTGAAATTACGAAGATAATAATAGCTAAGAATAGGCCAAAGAAGAAACGTAATGTTTTGATATTATTAGATCCTTCTGTCGAAAATTTAATAAATGTTTTTTCGATATATATACCAATAAAAGTAGCTAAGAAGATAGCGATGCATCGCATACTATCTTTTTTCATAGTTATTGAGTCAACTAATAATTCATTATTGATATAAGTCTCTGGATATTTTTTAAATAAGGCATAAAAGATACATATTAGAGAAATAATAAAAATAATCAATAATGCATTTTTTTCTTTTTTAGGATTACTTGTAATGATTTTTTTATAGTAATAATATGCTGCAATAGCCACGCCACCAATTAAAATGCCAAAGATGACATCAAGTGGAGTATGAACACCAATGAATAATCTTGAAAAAGCTACAAAGACAATTATTAAAACATTAACTAATAAAGATGATTTTTTACTTTTATTGATAGCTAATGATCCATTAACTGCTGAAACAGTTTGCGTATGGCTGCTTGGAAATGAATAACCAGTAGCTCCTTTCATCGCATAATTAGTAGGTATGATATTAGCATCTTTTATCCAAGGTCGATAAACTGTAAAAGTAGCTTTAAGAAACTGATTAATAAGCGAACTGATGCCATAAATTGATATTAAAGCTCTTCCTAAATTCTTATTTTTACACCAATATATCAAAAAAGCGAATATTACAGATCCATAACATACTACATCAGATAATATCGCAATAAATATACTAAAAGGTATCCCTAAAGCATCCCTTAAGCTTTGAAACCACAATAAAATTTCTATACCCATCCGAATTATTATACAATAATATTGAAATCAGTTTAATAACGGTGCTATAATGGGCAAGCGCATATGAAAGGAGTACATTCATGCTAAATGCATTAATTATGATAGTATCAGCACTGATTATTGTTTTATCACTTCTTCAAAGTGGTAAATCTGATGGAATATCCGGTGCATTTACAGGAAGTGGCGGCTTAAACCTTTTTGCTAATACCAAAGAGAGAGGTTCTGAGAAAGTCATCTCGAGATTAACATTAGTATTAGGAATTATTTTCTTCATACTAATAATTGTTGTAAGACTTGTATAAAAGTAAGCCGGATAACCGGCTTTTTAATTATTATGGACACATTAGAAAAACAAATATTAGATTTCTTATCTAATCGCAAAAAAGGAAAAAGAAAATTTAGCGATATTCAAAATGCATTAAATTTGGATAGCGATGTTTTAAGTGAAGCTTTAGCTAGCCTAGAAAAAGAGCATCTTATCTTTTTAAATAATAATCATCAATATGATACTAAAGAGGAAGCAGGAATATATGAAGGTAAGATCTATATTAATAGTAGTGGTATAGGTTACTTTGATATAGATGAAAATACTTCTATTCGTATTGAAGAAAGTGATCAAAAAGGTGCTTTTCATGGTGATAGAGTATTAATCAAAATAAATAATGATAAAGAAAAAGGAAAAGTTATTGAGATTATTGAAAGAAGTAGAGAACGTTTAGTTGGTACTTATTTTAAGAGTGGTAAAAATCTTAAACTTGAATTAGATGATGAAAAACTAAAAGATAGGCATATCAAAATAATTGAAGATAAAGATATAAATGTTGTAGAAGGCACAAAAGTTCTTCTTTCAATTGAACAATATTCTGATCCTTTAATAGTTAAAGTAGAAAAAGTTATTGGTCATAAAGACGATCCAGGCGTAGATATATTATCAATTCTTTTAGAAAAAGATATTGATCCAGAATTCCCAGAAGAAGTATTAGAGGAAGCTAATGATATTCAAAGTGTAATAAATGAAAGTGATAAAGAAGGCAGAGTAGATTTAACTAAAGATATTACGATAACAATTGATGGGGATGATTCTAAAGATTTTGATGATGCTGTAGCAATAATTAAAGAAGAAGACCATTATGTTTTAAAAGTAAGTATTGCGGATGTCTCTTATTATGTAAAAGAGAATTCTCCTTTAGATATGGAAGCAAGAAAAAGAGGCACTTCGACATATGCAGTTAATACAGTAGTACCTATGCTACCGCATGTTATTAGTAATGGTATTTGTAGCTTAAATCCATATGAAGAAAGATTAACTTTGACTTGTGAGATGGTAATTGATTTTAGTGGGAATGTTAAAGATTATAAATTATATCCAAGTTATATTAAATCTTTTGAAAGAATGACCTACAACAATGTTAATAAGATTTATGATGGGGATGAAGAATTAAGTAAGAAATATGAATGCTTAGTAGAAATGTTATTTAATCTTAAAGATTGCGCTAATATCATAAGAAAAAGAAGATATGAAAAAGGTGCGATTGAGTTCGCTAGTAATGAAGCAGATATTACAGTGGATGATGAAGGTTATCCAATTGATGTTAAACCTATCTCAAGAGGAGAA
>CACZTC010000022.1 GCA_902784015.1 uncultured Erysipelotrichaceae bacterium
CAAATAATTCTTGAACACGAGGTAAACCTTGAGTAATATCTCCTGATTGTGTTGCAACACCACCAGTATGGAAGTTACGCATTGTTAACTGTGTACCTGGTTCACCAATAGCTTGAGCAGCCATGATACCAACAGCCTCACCAACTTCAACGATATTACCTGTCGCCATATTTCTTCCATAACACTTCACACATACACCACTCTTACAATCACATGTAAATACATTTCTGATATATGCTTCTTCAATTCCTGCATTTACTACTTCTTTCGCAAGAGCTTCAGTGATATAAGTATTATCATCCACAATAACTTCACCAGTCTTTGGATTAGTTATAGGTTGTTGAGAATAGCGACCAACGATACGATCATAGAATTTTTCGATCATCGCATTATTTTTATTATCGATAATATCTTTTACTAGATAGCCTCTTTCTGTACCACAATCTTCTTCAGTAATAATTACTTCTTGCGCTACATCGACTAATCTTCTAGTTAGATAACCTGATTCAGCTGTCTTTAAGGCTGTATCAGTTAGACCTTTTCTAACACCATGAGTTGAAATAAAGAACTCTGATACGCTCATGCCTTCTCTAAAGCATGAATAGATAGGTACCTCGATAATAGATGGTTGGAATTCTTTACGTGACTTAGATTGTGTTGGTCTAGACATAAGTCCACGCATACCTGCCAATTGGGTGAAGTGGTTCTTACTACCACGGGCACCAGAGACAGCCATCATATTGATAGGATTCATTCTTGGTAAAGATGACATCAAAGTATTACCAACACTATCTTTAACATCATTCCATAGTGAAGAGAATGCTTTTTCCCATTCTTCACCCGTCAATAAACCTCTATCTCTTAATTCATTTAATTTATCACTCTTTTCTCTACCTTCACCTACGATAGCATCTTTATTAGGTGCTACGCTAATATCAGATAAAGCAACGGTCATACCAGCTAGAGTTGAATATAAGTAACCCATATCTTTTAAGCTATCTAAGATATCACTAGTACCACCTTGTGATTTATATTTATCAAAGACAGCTGCGATTAATTCACCAAGATTATCTTTCTTAAATTCTGCTGTTACTTTACGATTAGCTAATTCCTCTTTGATATTAGTACCATAAGGTACAAATTCACTATCAGGAGTAGCTACTAATGTTTCACTTGTTACTTCATTTAAATAAGGGAAATCATTTGGTAAAGCTTCATTGAAGATAATCTTACCTACACTAGTTAAAAGATATTGTTCTTTTTGTTTATCAGTGAAACCTGTTTTATTTAAAGCGCTAGCTGGTAAAGCAATACGACTATGTAAATGAACTACACCTGTTTGATAACCCATTAATACTTCATTTACATCTTTGAAGATATGACCTTCATTATCCCCATATCTTCTCCATCTAGCTGCTTCCTTCTTTTCACCTAAGGCTTCTAAAGCATCTGCTTTAGCATAGAATTCTTCTGCTGTTTCTTCCATATTCAAATAGAAGTTACCTAGAACTAAGTCTTGGCCAGGAGTAACAATAGGCTTACCATCTTTAGGACCTAAGATATTATTAGATCCTAACATTAATACCTCTGTCTCCGCTCTAGCCATACTACTTAGTGGTAGATGGACAGCCATCTGGTCACCATCGAAGTCAGCATTGAAAGCTGGACATACTAATGGATGAACACGGATAGCTCTTCCTTCAACAATCTTAGGGAAGAAAGCTTGAATACCAAGTCTATGTAATGTAGGAGCACGGTTCAAGAAGACGGGATGATTCGCAATTACTTCTTCAACAACATCCCATACTTGAGGATTTTGTTCAGCAATCATCTTTTCTGCACGCTTTGGATTAGGTGCGATTTCCTGTAGTACTAATTCATTTATTACGAATGGCTTATATAACTGAATAGCCATTTCTTTTGGTAAACCACATTGCCACATCTTTAGATCTGGTCCAATCGCAATAACTGAACGACCAGAGAAGTCAACACGCTTACCTAATAAGTTTTGACGGAAACGACCTTGTTTACCTTTTAATGAGTGAGTTAGAGACTTAAGTGCTCTACCACCCGCACCAGTAATAGCTTTAGAACGACGACCATTATCAATTAAAGCATCAACTGCTTCTTGAAGCATACGCTTTTCGTTTTGCACGATGATAGCTGGTGTACCGATTTCTAATAATTTCTTTAAACGATTATTACGGGTAATAACACGACGATATAAATCATTTAAGTCACTAGTCGCAAATCTACCACCATCTAGTTGTAACATTGGTCTTAAGTCTGGTGGAATGACTGGTAATACTGTCATTACCATCCACTCAGGCTTATTATCACTATTTCTAAATGCTTCGACAGTTTCTAAACGTTTGATTAATTTCTTACGCTTATCGCCTGTAGCCTTCTTTAATTCTTTACCGATTTCTTTGAATTCTTTTTCAACATCAACTTGTTCAAGTAAAGTTCTAACAGCTTCAGCTCCTGTTTGGGCAACAAAGCTACCAGGACCATGAATAGCTGTAAGCTCACGATATTCTCTTTCCGAAAGAATTTGTTTATAAGTTAGATTTGTATCACCTGGATCAGTTACAATCCAAGAAACGAAATATACTACTTCTTCTAAGCTCTTTGGTGGTACATGTAATAATAAACTCATTCTTGAAGGGAAGCCTCTTAAGAACCAGATATGTGCTACTGGAGCAGCTAGTTCAATATGACCCATACGTTCTCTACGTACGCTACTCTTAGTGATTTCAACTCCACACTTATCACATACTAAGCCTTGGAATCTAATCTTTTTATATTTACCACAAGCACATTCCCAGTCTTTAGTAGGACCAAATATCCTTTCACAGAATAAACCATCACGTTCTGGTTTTTGTGAACGATAGTTAATTGTTTCTGGTTTTTTTACTTCACCATATGACCAAGAAAGAATTTTCTCTGGTGATGCTAAACCAACTTTTATGGCATTAAAACTATTAATATTCATACTAGCACCTCCTATTCTTCCTCTCCATATTCATCATCAACACCTACTACAAGCGCTTCTTCAGGCATATCATCTTCTTCACCCTCTTCTTTAACAGTTAAGCTTTCTAATGTAGCCTCATCTGTTCCATAAGTTTGAGTAGATAAATCAGATGCAGTCTCTTCTTTGAGCTCTTCTTGTTCGAGAGTCTTTAAGTCCATCTCTTCGCCCTCATCATTAATCATACGCACATCAATAGCGAGTGATTGTAATTCATGTACTAAGACACGGAATGATTCAGGAATACTTGGATGTGGTAATTCTTTACCTTTAACGATAGCTTCATAAGTTCTCGTTCTACCTGAGATATCATCAGATTTTACAGTTAAGATTTCTTGTAATGTATTAGATGCACCATAAGCTTCTAATGCCCATACTTCCATCTCACCAAATCTCTGACCACCATTTTGAGCTTTACCACCAAGTGGTTGTTGAGTTACTAAGGAATATGGTCCTGTTGCACGAGCGTGCAATTTATCATCAACCATGTGGGCTAACTTAATCATATACATGACACCAACCGCAATTGGCTCATCATATACTTCACCAGTCATTCCATCAGTTAATAGATATTTATGAACTGTTCCTGCTTCTTTCATAATATCTTCTAAGTCTGTATTAGATACACCATCGAAGACAGGAGTTGCGAATTTGACGCCTAATTTCTTAGCTGCCATACCTAAGTGTACTTCTAAGACTTGTCCAATATTCATACGTGAAGGCACACCGAATGGATTAAGCATAATATCAATTGGTGTTCCATCACTCATATAAGGCATATCTTCAACTGGATTAATCTTAGAGATGACACCTTTATTACCATGTCTACCAGCCATCTTATCACCTTCAGATATCTTACGTTTCTGAGCGACATAAACTTTAACTACCTCATTTACGCCTGGTGGCAATTCTTGATCCCTACTCTTATCTTTCTTGAAGACATGTACACTATGAACAATACCAGCACCACCATGAGGAACCTTTAAAGAATTATCTCTAACTTCTCTAGCTTTTTCACCAAAGATAGCATGTAATAATTTTTCTTCTGGTGAAGCTTCGCTTTGTCCTTTAGGTGTAACTTTACCAACAAGGATGTCGCCTTCCTTAACTTCGGCACCGATCATGACAATACCATTTTCATCAAGATGTCTTGTAGCATTCTCACTAACATTAGGGATATCTCTAGTAATTTCCTCATCACCTAGTTTAGTCTTACGACATTCAAGCTCATATTCTTCAATATGAACAGAAGTATAATAATCTTCTGATTGCATTCTTTCAGACATGATAATTGCATCTTCATAGTTAAATCCATGCCATGTCATGAAAGCTATTGTCACATTTTGACCTAAAGCTAATTCACCATTTTCCATCGCAGGTCCATCAGCCAAGACATCTCCACGCTTAACTTTCTCACCTGCCCATACAATTGGCTTTTGATTTAAACATGTACTCGCATTACTTCTTCTAAATTTAATTAGATCATAGATATGTTCTTTACCATTTTCATCAACTACCACTTTATCAGCATCTACATAAGTTACTGTACCTGGAGCAGTAGCGACGCAGGCTGTACCTGAGTCACGCGCAATAACATATTCCATACCAGTACCCACAAATGGACTATGTGGATTTAATAATGGTACAGCTTGACGTTGCATGTTAGCACCCATTAGAGCACGTGTACAGTCATCATTTTCTAAGAAAGGAACGCATGCTGTTGCAACAGAAACAATTTGTCTAGGCGATACGTCAGCATAGTCAACTGTTTTTGCATCAACCATAACGGTGTCACCCGCAATACGGGCAACGACTCTATCGCCATTTAATTTACCATCTTTAATCTCATTAGCTTGAGCAATGATATGATCATTTTCTTCATCCACTGGCATATATACTATCTCATCGCTAACAACACCATTTTTAACTTTACGATAAGGTGTTTCAATAAAACCATATTCATTGATTTTAGCGTAAGTAGTTAAATAGGATATAAGTCCAATGTTTGGTCCTTCTGGAGTCTCAATTGGACAGATTCTACCATAGTGAGAGTTATGAATATCACGTACTTCAAAACCAGCTCTTTCTCTTTGTAGACCACCAGGTCCCAAAGCAGAAATACGACGTTTATTAGATAACTCAGCTAATGGATTCTGTTGATCCATGAATTGTGATAATTGAGATGATGAGAAGAATTCTTTAATAACAGAAGTAAGTGGTCTAATATTTGTGAGATGTTTTGGGTCTAAAGTAGAGACATCTGTAGAAATAGACATCTTCTCTTTAATACCCTTTTCCATTCTTGATAAACCAATACGGAATTGGTTTTGAATTAGTTCACCTACTGTTCTAATTCTTCTATTACCTAACATATCAATATCATCTGATGTACCAACACCATCCAACATTGTTAACTCATAGTTATATAAAGCATAAATATCACTAGCTGTAATAGTATGTTTTGTTTCTAAAGGATCATTACCAATTAAACCTACTACATGATCATCTTTAGTTTTAACTTTCACTCTTTGCACGCAAGCTCCAACAACCCAAATAGTTACATTATCATTTTTACTTGCTTCATGAGCTATAGCTTCTTCATTATCAACAGTAATACCTGATACAGCTTCATCTGGTATATATCTAGGACATAGATATTCCCCATTCTCATCAACCAAGTCAGCTCCCTTTTCAGTAACTCTACCTATTATATATAAGCGTGAGCCATAATTTAGAACTGCCATTACATTATCATTAGATACTTTAACTGGCTTAGCGATAATACCTGTATATACAGTTACAGCTTTAAATTCTTTACTGATTGCCTTTACATCTTCTGGTGTTAATACGGTACCTTGTTCTAATTTAGTTTTTTCGCTTTTACCATTAAGACTAACAGCTAAGATTCTACCAACTAAAGCACCATTATCTTCAGTATTTACTACAACCTTATTAGGATGAGATAAGTTATGAATGAAAGGTAATGCTTCAGCATTTATACCTTTATATACGCCTTCCTTAATCTTTTGTCTTACATTCTTATCAATAAATGTATTCTTCTTGCATAGAACTTTACCATCAGCGCCAATTAAATCTTCCGCAAGACGATTACCTTCCATACGATCAAGGATATTTAACTTCTTACCTGCTTTATAGCGGCCAGCCTTAGTTAAATCATAACGTTTATAATCAAAGAATTTTTCACCTACTAATTTCATTGCGCCTTCATATGTCGCAATTTCATCACTTCTTTGGTTATCATATACAGCTAATAAAGCATCTTTTCTATATTTAACTTTATCAGCAGCTAATGTATTCTTTACTTCTTCATAATTACCAAATACTGATGTATATAGAAGCATATATAGGTTTTGGAATTCTCTTTGTTCATCATTAACTACGACATCATTATGTATTTCAAAGCCCATAGCTTTTAAGAATTTCTTGATGCCTACAACATCAAATGCACTCTCTTCTTTGAGCTTTTCTAATGACATACCGATAGCTTTTAATAAGATTGTACTGATAATCTTTTTCTTTCTATCAATAGAAACGTTTAAAATTCTGCCTAAAGCAGCTTTTTTATCGTCACTAATAAATTCTAACCATGTACCTCTACTTGGAATGAATTCACAAGTATAAGTATCTCTACCTGTTCTTTCTTCTGATATTACATCAAAATAAGCACCAGGAGATCTAACAATCTGCGATACGATAACACGTTCAGCACCATTGATCACAAATGTACCAGTTGGTGTCATCATTGGGAAATCGCCAAAGAAGACATTATCTTCTTCTTTAGTGATAATAGCGCCTTCTTCATTGATGATTTCTAACTCCATCTTTGCATATAGAGGAGCGTTATATGTTATCTCTCTATATAGACATTCCTGTAAGGAATGTTTAGGTTCTCCAAATCGATAATCAATAAACTTTAAGCGGATATTTCCAACATAGTTGTCAATTGGATAAATATCCTCAAATACTTCTTTGATTCCTTCTCTGAGAAACCAGTCGTAGGCATCCGTTTGGATTTCAATCAAATCAGGTAATTCTAGTGAACTAGATACTTTAGAATAATCTCTTCTTACTGATTTGTTGCCATAATGCTCAACGCGGTAAGTTTGTTTTTCTGCCATTAGTTCCTTCCTTTCGTTTTGCACTAAACACATCAAAAAGGGTATAAAAAACCCTACCCTATTCGATTTCTCTGCGAACTAATATATTAACACAGTTTTTGGCAAGTAGTCAACTAGACTTTTTTTGCTTTTAAAACCCAATAACCTTTATTTCTTTTTATTATTTCACAATTAGAAAATAGCTCTTCTATTTTCTTAAAGGCACTCTCTGCCCCCTGCTTTCTTCTAATAACTATATATAAAGTCCCTGATTCATTTAAATGCTCATAAGCTTCATCAAATAATTTATATATTACTTTTTTGCCTGTTCTAATTGGTGGATTAGAAATAATAACATCATAATGATCATTTATATCTGTAAACCCATCATTCACAAAGCTAGTAATATCTACTTGATTCTTTTCAGCATTTAATTGTGTTAATTCAATAGCCCGACCGTTGATATCTATAGCTGTCATATTAATGTTATTTAATAATCTTTTTAGGATTATTGAAATAACTCCATATCCACAACCAAGATCCATAACATCACCAGTTATATTTTCTTGCATAATAGCATCCAATAAGATAATCGTACCTTCATCTATACCACTTTTAGAAAATACTCCTGTATCCGTTATAAAAATAAAGTCATTACCATAAAAGGAGAATTTGTGCTCTTTGCGATTGCTAATTAAATCGTTATTATCACTAAAATAATGAGTCACTTCTTCTCCTTTCATTGTGGTAAAAGCCGAGAGTAAGTCTCATCGGCTTTTTATGATAAATAATTATTTAAATTCAACTGTTGCGCCTGCTTCAGTTAATGCAGTCTTAATCTTTTCTGCTTCATCAGCTGATACATCTGCTTTAATTTCTGCTGGAGCACCATCTACTAACTTCTTAGCTTCAACTAAGCCTAAGCCTGTGATTTCTCTTACAGCCTTAATTACTGCAACCTTAGTTTCACCTACGCTAGCTAATACTACAGTTACACTGCTTGGTCCTTCTTGAGCAGCACCACCATCTGCTGGAGCTGCAGCTACAGCTACAGGAGCAGCTGCACTTACGCCATATTTTTCTTCGATTGCTTTTACTAATTCATTTAGTTCAAGAATAGTAGCTTCATCTAGATATGATAGAATTTCTTCTTGTGTTAATTTAGCCATGATTTTCCCTCCTTATTCACTAGCTGCTTCTTCTGCAGCTTCTTCTTTCTTTTCTTCTTCTGGC
>CACZTC010000023.1 GCA_902784015.1 uncultured Erysipelotrichaceae bacterium
AGGGGTAGTAACAGAAAAGAATAGTTTTGAACCAACTATTAATACGATAGAAGATTATTATACATATCGCCAAGATATCTCAGGAAAGGTCTATCTATTAGAAACATCATGGCCTGTTGTTTATCAATATGATGAACCTCAAAATGTTGTTTTACGTTGCGATAAAACAGAATCAATGACGCAAGTTGGTAAGAGTGCTGAAAATGTATTAAATTCGTTCAGTAGTGAAACAGTTAGCTATAAAGCTCAAGATCTTCTCCAACAAGCACGTGATATTCAACAATTATCACAAAGCACAAATACAATGTTGATTTGGATAGCTGGTATATCTTTATTAGTTGGTGGTATTGGGGTGATGAATATAATGTTAGTATCCGTTACCGAAAGAACTAATGAAATAGGTTTAAAAAAGGCAATTGGTGCACCACGTAAATCCATTCTATCGCAATTCTTAACGGAAGCTGTTGTCTTAAGTTCAACTGGAGGAATATTAGGTGTAATTGTGGGTATTATCTTAGCGCAAATTATTTCGCGCTTAAATAATACGCCAGTAGCTATCAATGTGCCGGCTACCGTATTTGCGGTCTTCTTTTCAATGTTGATAGGTATAATCTTTGGTATTATTCCTTCATATAAAGCTTCTAATCTAGATCCAATCGAAGCATTAAGGCATGAATAATAAGAATAAAAGAATCTATTTAAAAATGAAAAAGAATAAATATCTAATTATATTTGTTGCATGTATAATAGCTCTATTTTCATATGCATGTTCAAATGATAATAAACAAGAAGAAAATAATTATGTTTATTCATATGGTGGTATTTCTGTTATTAAAACAGATGGTTGGGAAATAAAAGATATGAATAATCAAGCGAGTGATGAATTCATGTATTATTCAGATAATGGGGTTATTGATATTTATTTTCGTCAAATAGAAGGAATGGATGATGAAGAATTAAATAATTATATGAATAATGGTATGCCTAATCATATGGAAGAAGGACTTCAAGGCATAGGATATGAGAATATTATGGTTACTCCTTCTAGTGTTGGTATTATGGGTAAAGAATTCCCATCATGTTTTGCGACATATGAATATCAAGGTGAGAAATTAGAAGAATGTATATTTGCGCATTTGGTAGATGAAGAAATAATGTTGATAGATATATGCGCTTTTAGAGGAAGTACAATACCTCAATTATTAGAATTAATTGAATATAATGAATAAAATAAGGCGGTAAATATACCGCCTTTAGTATCTTTATTATCTTAATCCCATAAGCTATCTGGATAGATGCCTTTATCTTTCATATCTTGGATTCTTTTTATTACATATGGCTTATCTTCGCGATAAGTAACACCAAACCAATCATCTTCACTAGACATAGCTTTAACATTACATTTATGATCCTTAATCAAATCACCAACTGTGGTAGGGATAACTAATTCACATTTAAGAGGATTATTAGGAATTTCTTTTTTTAGGAAATCATTAAAATATTCTTTTGAATCAGTAAATATCTTAGGTGTAAATCCCCAGAAATTCATTGATACTAATGTATTATCATCTAATTCTAGCCATTTATCATCTGATTCATAAACAGCTTTATTATCATGTAATTCTATTTTTTGTATTTCGACAATATTAGTTAAATTATGATTATTATCTACTTCGCATATGCCACGCGTTACGCTACCATGTTCAGTCAAAGTATTCTTACAAAGATAACCAATCATTCCATAATTATCATCACTTACTTCTTCATTTAAGAATTTATACATAGTACGATATGCATTTTTACCATAATAATCATCCGCATTAATTATGCAGAAAGGCTCATTGACTACATTTTCTAAAGCTAATAAAGCATGGGTAGTTCCCCATGGTTTACTTCTTCCTTCTGGCAGTTCAAAGCCATCTGGCAAATCATTTAAATCTTGATATGCAAAATCAATAGCGACATGTTTTTCGATACGATCAGTTAAAGCATTGCGAATAGCTTGTTCATGTTGTCTTTGGATAATTAATACAATTCGATCGAAGCCCGCTTCATAAGCATCATAAATAGAAAAATCAATAATGGGTTCCCCATGATTACCCACGCCATCTATTTGTTTCATTCCTCCATATCTGCTTCCTATACCAGCAGCTAAAATTGCTAAAGTTGTCATAATATTTACCTCGTATAATTCATTATAGACTGTAATAGTTATTTAAAACAATGTAGAATGAATAAGTATGAAAAAACTAATCCTAGCTTCAAAAAGTCCAAGAAGAAAAGAGATATTAGCTACATGTGGCTATCCTTTTGAATGTATACCTGCTGATATAGAAGAAGTAATAGATGAAAATAAAAATATCATTGATGCAATTAAAGAAATAGCTAAGAAAAAAGCATTAGCTATTTACCAAGATAATGAAGAAGCAGTTGTGATAGGTAGTGATACAGTAGTAGTTGTTGATAATATTATTTTAGGTAAACCTAAAAATAGAGAAGAAGCTAAAAAGATGCTGAAGATGTTATCTAATAATACACATCAAGTTATTACAGGCTTATGCATAGTTTCTAAAGAAGAATGTTATGAAGATTATAGTATTTCTAATGTCACTTTTATGGATATGAGCGAAGCAGAAATAGAAGAATATGTTAATAGTAAAGAATGTGATGATAAAGCAGGGGCTTATGCCATCCAAGGGCTTGGGGGTAAATATATAAGTAATATTGAAGGCGATTATTATGCGATTATGGGTTTACCTATAAATAAGGTATATATGCATTTACGTAAAGTATTATAGAATATGCTATGATAATAAAAAGCGCCGGATTAGTATAGTGGTAATACGCATCCATGGTAAGGATGAACGGGCAGTTCAATTCTGCCATCCGGCACCATGAATATGGGGAGGGAAAATGAGAGTATTTAAGAAATTATTAAATTGGATATCATTGTTGTTGGTACTTGGCGGAGTAATGTTGATGGTGGTTACATATTTCACTAATAAATCATTCATCACATATTTATCTAATCAATTAAATAGTGCTCAATTTGGCATACCTATGAAAAGAATGTTGATAGGTGTAGGTTTAGTTTTATTAGGTCTAATCTTCTTTGCGATTTCATTAAAAGTTGGCGGACGTATTAAGCGCCAAGATAAAGAAAGAAGAGCTGAAGAAAAAGAAAGGCGTAAGGAACAAGAAGCATATAATAAACAGATTCAACAAGAAGCCGAAGAAGCTAAAGCTGAAAATGAAAGACTCAAACAAGAAGCTGAAGAAGCTCAAGCTCAATTAAGAGCTTTGAATCAAAATCCAGTTGAGGAAGTTGAAGCTGAGGTAGTTGAAAATAGTGAAGAATAAAGTATAGTATCTATACTTTATTTTTTTAGCATCAGCTCAGGCTAACAGGTATATATGATTCATGATATAATATTCAAGTTATAGGAGAGGCTATCTTGTTATCAAATTTATCGCTAACACTTACTGATTTAAGAGAGATTATAGTAATGATATTAGATATTTTGATTATCTGGTTCATCATTTACTATGCTTTATTAATTGTTAAGAATAATAATCGTACTACCCAGATATTTAAAGGTATTCTCTTTTTAGTAATAGTTAATGGTTTAGCTAAATTATTAGGTTTAAAGACCTTACAATTCATTTTGGATATCTTCATTAACTGGGGCTTTTTGGCTTTCATTATTATTTTCCAACCTGAAATTAGATCCTTATTAGAAAGAATGGGTAAAACCAATATTTTCTCTAGAATTACAACTTTAACTGGCAATGAGAAAGAAGCATTAGTAGAAAATATTGTAAATGCGGTAATGCTGATGAGCGCTAACCAAACAGGGGCATTAATATCTATTGAACAATCAGATTCATTAGAAGGTTATATTCAAACTGGAACAAGAATGAATTCAGATGTTACAGCTGAATTGCTTACATCTATTTTTGTTACAACTACACCATTACATGATGGAGCAGTAATTATTCAAGGTGATAAGATAGCTTGTGCTTCTGCTTATTTCCCACCAACTAATTTAGATTTACCATCAAGATATGGGGCTAGACATAGAGCGGCTATTGGTATTAGTGAAGTAAGTGATGCTGTGACAGTTGTTGTTTCAGAAGAGACAGGGGAAGTATCTATTACTGAAGGTGGCCAATTAATAAATGTTAAGCGCCAAGAATTATATGATTATCTGATGCGAGTTATAGTTGGCGAAAGTACGGAAGTAAAAACTAATCGCACAGAAGAAAAAATAATTGTCGAAAAGCAAGATGAGAATTTAGAGAATACTTCTTTATTAAGTAAATTAGCTATTCGCAAACAAGAAGATAATACCCAAGAAATATCTATCGATAAAATTGAAGAAGAAAATAAAACAGCTGAAGCTGCTGTATCTCAAGATGAATTTGAAGCACAATTGAGTGATACTGCACGTTTTGAATTAGCTAATAAACAAGCTAAAGAAATGGATATTAAATTACCACATAAGAAAGATAATGTTGATAATAAACCTAAGAGGATGACACGCGAAGAAGTAGAAGCTTTACGTAAAGAAAGTATAAATAAACTCAAAAAGAATAATGAAGATGACGAACTCAGTAATACGGCTAGACATGTTGTTATTACAAGAGATGAAGATAAAGAATTTGATACATCGATGCTAAATATTTCTAAGTTAGCAGGTTTTGAGAATGAACTAGATGATCAATTTGAAATTATTGAACAAATAGATGATAAGAATAAAGGTAATAAATAAGAATGAGCGAGAAAAAGAATCAGTTAGAAAAAGATGTTATAACTGAAAAAACACAGGAGAATAAAACGGAATTAGCCAAAAGAATAGCTAACCAATCAAAACGTATGGCTAGTGGCTATCATGCTTTTGGTGATAGGCTTTTACGTGCGATTAGATGGTTTTCTTCTGGGATTGATAAAGTTTTATTCAATCGTAAGCATGCTCGCTTTACAGCGCTCATTTTAGCGATATTACTATATAGTGTTGTCAATTATAATACGGTATCTTCTTTGATTGCAAAGCCTCTTGAATATAGCCGTACTTTAGAAGATGTACCTGTAGTAGCAAGATATAATAGCGATACATTTGAAATGACAGGCTTAGATGAAACGGTGGATGTTATTGTATATGGCGATGCGACTTCAGTAACTAATTCAATTATTAATGAAGGTACTATTGTAGCTGATTTAGAAGGTTTAGATGAAGGAAGTCATGAAGTAAAATTGAAAGCTGAAGGATATGGTGGAGGAGTTAATGTTGTTATTGAACCTTCCAACGTCCTAATAACATTAAAAAAGAAAACAACAGCACAATTTGAAATATCATATGATTTAATTCATTTAGATCAAATGGAAAGCATTTATAGTGTTGGCAATCCAGAATTTGAATCAACAACGATTAATGTTAGAGCCTCTAAAGATACCTTAGATACCATAGCTTTCGTTAAAGCATTAATTGATGTTTCTAATAAGGTGGCTGACTTTGATCAGGAAGCTAAATTAGTTGCTTATGATAATAATGGTAATCCTGTTAATGCAGAAATCGTGCCTAATACTATTAATGTACATGTGCCAATAACTTCACCAAATAAAACCGTCCCGGTTGAAGTGCAGCTCAATGGGGAAGTTCCTGATGGTATGGCTATTTCAACGATTACTTTAGACCAACAAGCAGTAACTATTTATGGGGCAGAAACAACCTTACAAGAAATTGATAGAGTAGTTGTGACATTGAATGTTTCAACAATCACAAAAGATTCAACAATTCTAAGACCAGTTGTATTACCTACAGGTGTAAGTACAGCTAATATAAATCAAATATCTTTATCCGTGACCCTTGGCGAAATGAAAACTAAGAATATTAGAAATGTACCTATTAATTACATTAATAATGTCAATAATTTCAAAGCTTCGCAGCCAAACAATATCACTACAACAACCGTAGTAGTAAGTGGTACACAAGAGAACATAGATTTAATCAAAGCTGAAGATATAAATGTTTATATAGATTTGATAAATGCTACACCAGGCTTACAAGAATTCCAATTATTAGTAGATCAACCTTCAAGTGGCCTTGTTAAATATTCTTTACAAGAATCAACTTATGAATTGAATATTCATGGCGAAACTGGTGAAACAGAAGAAGATAATGGAGGAAATGAAGCAGATAATGGGTAAGTATTTTGGAACTGATGGTATAAGAGGAAAAGCTAATATTGATTTGGATGCTAATAGAGCTTTCCAAGTAGGTAGATATTTAGGCTATTACTATAGTCAACAAGGTAAACAAAAAATAGTTATTGGAAAAGATACAAGATTATCTTCAAGTATGTTAGAAAATGCTTTAGCAGCTGGTATTACTTCACAAGGCTGTGATGCTTATTTAGTTGGCTATTGTTCAACACCTGTTGTATGTTATTTAGCAGTAAATGAAGATTTTATTTGTGGGGCTATGATTAGTGCTAGTCATAATCCTTATTATGATAATGGTATTAAAATATTTTCTAAAGAAGGTATTAAATTACCTTCAGAAATCGAAGACAAAATAGAAGAATTTATTGATGGTAAAGTCTCTTTAGATTATGTATATGATGATAAGATTGGCTCTATTTATACATATCAAGAAGGCTTAAATAACTATATTGATTGGATCGTAAAAGAATTCCCATTAGATTTAAGTGATATGAAATTAGCTTTAGATTGTGCTAATGGCTCATCATCTTTTACTGCTGAAAAAGCATTAAGTAGATTAGGAGCGCAATTAACAATTATTAATAATGAACCTAATGGTACAAATATTAATACAGCATGCGGATCTACGCATCCAGAAGCTCTACAAGATTTAATGAAAGGTTCTGATTTTGACCTCGGTTTAACTTTTGATGGTGACGCGGATCGTCAAATATTAGTTAATAATGATGGTGAATTAGTAAATGGTGATTATATGCTTTATATTTGTGGTAAGCATTATCGCGATTTAGGTATTCTTAACAATAATACAGTGGTCACAACAGTTATGGCTAATTTAGGCTTATATAAAGCATTAGAAAAAGAAAATATCCGCGTTTTACAAACACAAGTTGGTGATAAATATGTATATGAAAAGATGTGTGAAGAAGAAGATATTGTGGGTGGCGAACAATCTGGACATATTATCTTTAAAAAGCATGCCACAACAGGAGATGGTCTATTAACTGCTTTAGCTCTTCTACAAATAATGAAAGAAACTGGCAAGAGTATTCAAGAGCTTCAAGAAGGCTTAAAGATATATCCACAATTATTAGTTAATGTAAAAGTGACTGATAAAAATTCTGTTTTAAATGATGAGGATGTCTTAAAAGCGATTGAAGAAGTGAATAATAATCTTGAAGGTAATGGTCGTTTATTAGTTAGACCAAGCGGCACTGAGCCATTATTAAGAGTGATGGCGGAAGCAGAAACTGATGAAATATGTGAAAGAGAAGTTAATAAAATAGCTGATATTATTCGCGAAAAATATGGTGCAGAATAAAGCCTAATTGAAGGCTTTTTTCTTATGTAACATGATAAAATAATGATGTATGAAAAAAGTAATAGGAATAGTTGAAGACGAAAAAGATCTTAATGAATTAGTTAAAAGATATTTAGAAAAAGAAGGATATGAAGTTAAAGCTTATCTAACTTTTGATGAGGCTATAGAACATACTAATGATGATGATATTTTATTATGGGTATTAGATATAATGCTTGGTAATAAGAGTGGTTTTGATTTGATAGAAGAAATCAAAATGCATTCACCTGATGTTCCCGTAATATTTATGTCAGCACGAGATAAAGATTTCGATCGTATTATTGGCTTAGAAAAAGGTAGTGATGACTATATTACTAAGCCATTTTCACCAAAAGAATTAGTTTTAAGAGTCAATAATATTATGCGTAGGACCTATCGTGATGAAGAAAAGAATCGCACAGTTGATGGTTATGAAATAGATGAAGTACAACGCTTAGTAACAGAAAATGATAAAGAAATTGAATTAACCACAAAAGAATTTGAATTATTAATGTTATTTGTGAATAATCGTGGTACTGCTTTTTCACGTGAGATGATATTAGAAAAAGTATGGGAAGAGAATTATTTTGGTAGTGATCGAGTAGTTGATGATACAATGCGTAGATTACGTAAAAAACTACCTAACCTCAGCATCCATACTATATATGGATTCGGATATAGGCACGGCTAATGAAAAGATTAAGAATGTGGCTACGTGAGCTGTCACTTTCCCAACAATTAATTCTTATCATCTTTTCTTTTTTAATATTATTAGCTATTTTTATTCTTGTTTTTTTATCGCCAATGATTGATTCATTTGCGGAAACAGAAATGTATCGAGCTTTGCATAATTCACAAGATAATATCATAAAATATGTTAATAGTAATGATGATATACCATATTATGATTTCACATCTGACGCTAATATTACTAATGCTTTATATGATGGGGGAAAAGAATCATTTTCTATTCTTTCGGGTAACGAAATACCAGAAGAAGTCAAAAATGATATTAGAATTAGAGCTAATGATTATTTAGGTGGTACGCAAGATTTTAATATCCGCTATCAAGAAAAAGATGAAGATAATAATTTGCTTAATTATGCATATTTATATAGTTTAACAAAGCTTGAAGATAATATTTATGCAATATCATTAATGCCTGATGTTAATTTAATAAGGTTTAGGAAATCACTTATTAATGGTGTAGTTGTCTCAAATGCATTATTTGTATCAATCTTATTCGCTTTATTAATGTTGTGGGTTACCACTTTAATTATTCCTTTAACACAAATAAAAAACTATATAACTAAATTAAAGAATGATGATGAACATGATGCTTTAAATATACGTAGGCATGATGAAATAGGGGAAGTGGCTGATGCTCTTCAAGATATGGAAGCTCAATTAACTAAACAAAATAGAGAAAAAGAAGAGATGATCCAAAATATCTCACATGATTTAAAAACACCAATCGCTACGATTAAATCATATGGTGAATCTATAAATGATGGTATATATCCATATGAAACGCTTGAAAAGTCAGTAGATGTTATTATTGAACATGCGACCAGATTAGAAAAGAAAGTTGAAAGCTTAATTGTGTTAAATAAGATGGGATATCTTCTAGATAATGTCAAAGAAGGTGACAATATCTTAATGAATGAAGTTATTGAGAAAGTTCTATTATCTTTAAAAGTAATTAGACCAGAGATTAGTTTTATTACTGATTTAGATGATGATATATTCTTCCATGGGGAAGAAGAACCTTGGCGTATTGCGGTAGAAAATTTAGTAGATAATGCTTTAAGATATGCGAATAGTTATATAAGAATTAGCTTAAAAGATAAAGAATTATGTGTAGATAATGATGGCGAAAAGATTGATATTAATCGTATAGATGAAATATTCAAACCATATGAAAAGGGTGATGAAGGTAAATTTGGCTTAGGTTTATCTATTGTTCATAAAGTAGTAACAACATATGGTTATAAAGTTAGAGCTGAAAATTTAAATGATGGCGTAAGATTTAGAATTTGGAAAGAAGAAAATAAAAAGAAAAAAATAAGTAAAAAGAAAGACTAAATGTTTAGTAATTTAGAGCTTTAATGTAGAATAGATACGTTATGAGTAAAAATATTATTATCAATAACCTAAATATCGCATATATAGATGAAGGTTCAGGTAAAGATGTAGTATTACTACATGGATGGGGACAAAATAAAGAAATGATGTCCTATATCTTTGATTATTTGAAATCTTCTTTTCATGTTTATGCTTTAGACTTCCCAGGTTTTGGTGAAAGTGAAGAACCAAAAGAAGCTTGGGGAGTAAAAGAATATGAAGATATGTTTAGAGAATTCATAGAAAAGAATAATATTGAAAAACCAATTCTTATTGGCCATTCATTTGGTTGTAGAGTAGCAATAAGATATGCAGCTGATTATCCTAATGATATTAATAAGATGTGTTTGACAGGAGCTGCAGGAATAAAGCCTAAAAGAGGCTTAGATTATCATCTTAAAACTAAAGCATATAAAGCTGGTAAATGGTTCCTTCAAAAAACAGGGCAAGAAGAGAAATTATTAGAATTACAAAATAAATCTGGCTCTGAAGATTATCGTAATGCCACAGGTATCATGCGAGCTACTTTAGTGAAAGTTGTTAATGATGATGTAAGTGATATATTGAAAGATGTTAAATGCCCAGTTTTATTAGTATGGGGTGAATTAGATGAAGCTGCACCTTTATGGATGGGTAAAATGATGGAAAAAGAAATGCCTGATGCAGGACTAGCGATTTTTGAAAGAGATGATCATTTTGCGTATTGGCATCAGGGTGATAGATTTAATCGCGTATTAGATGTATTTTTGGAGAAAGATAAACAATGACAAGAGCTCTTCTATATTTCGCATTTGTGAAAGCTATGCTTATACCTTTTAAACATGCTTTACATATGTTTCAACAGAATCGTTATGAATTACCGAGATATAAGATGTGGTTTAAAGATAACTACAAGACTATATATAAATTATTTCTTATTCTTAGCTTTATAATCATGTCTTTATTATTACTACTCTTTAATAAAGGCTATATGCGTATTATTGTAAGCTGTGGCTTATTATTGTTTGCTGCATATTTTTATTCTGAAGAAAAAAAGAAGAATTATATTAAACCACTTGTATATACAGCTAGGGTGAAAAGACAAATAGCAGTTTTAGTATTACTAGTAATATTACTCATTATTATTTGTAATTTAATGAAGGTTGATTTCTTATTGCCTATATTAGCTTTAATAATGCCTTGGTTATTAATATATCCTTTAGGATTTATTACTGAACCAATTGAAGCTAGTATACGTAATAAATATATGAATGAAGCTAGAAATATATTAAAAGATCATTCTAATTTAATAAAAATAGGTATAACTGGAAGTTATGGTAAAACTAGCACAAAGAATATTATTCAATCGATGATTAGTGAAGAATATAATTCTTTAATGACGCCTGCTAGCTTTAATACTCCTAATGGCATAACAATTACTATAAGAGAGATGCTAAAACCAATTCATCAAGTATTCATTTGTGAAATGGGAGCAGATAAAGTAAATGAACTAAGAGATTTAGTTAATTATGTAAAACCTAGTATTGGTGTAGTTACTTCAATTGGCCCACAACACTTAGCTACCTTTGGTTCATTAGATAATATTATTAATGAAAAAATGCAGATGGTTGAATTATTGCCAATGGGTGGCACAGGAATTATTAATATTGATAATGAATATATTCGTAATTATAAAATTAAGAATCAAGATATAAATATTATCACTTATGGCATTAATAGTATGGATGCTGATTATAGAGCTAAAGATATTATCTATACACCAACGGGAACTAGTTTTGTAGTATGTAATGATAATGATGAAGTAGAAATGAATAGTAAATTATTAGGAGAACATAATGTATTAAATATATTATCAGCGATAGCTTGTGCACGTGTATTAAATGTTTCTTGGGCTACTATTCAAAAAGGTGTAAAGAATATGAAGCAAGTTGAGCATCGTCTTGAATTAAAGAAAGTAAATGGCTATAGATTTATTGATGATGCATTCAATTCTAATCCAGTTGGATCTAGTATGGCTTTAGATGTCATGGCCAATATGCCCAATAGAAGATTTATTGTGACACCAGGAATGATAGATTTAGGTGCAATACAAGAAGAAACAAATAAAGAATTCGGTAAAAAGATGAAAGATAAAGTTGATGTAGTTATTCTTGTAGGAAAAAGTCAAACTAAATCTATTTATGAAGGCTTAGAAGAAGTTGATTTTGATATGAATAATGTTCATGTCGTAGACACAGTAAAAGAGGCTTTTAATATTGTATATAAAGAAGCTACACCAGAAGATACAATCCTACTTGAAAATGATTTACCTGATGCATTTAGCCACTAATTAAAAAAAACAGTGACATTTATGCAATAATATTACTAGAAAAGAAGAAATACATATTACAAATACAAAAGAGAATTACTAAATGAACACGAGGGATAGCAATATCCCTTTTTTATAGGTTGACATATGTCAATTATCATAAAAACTTATAAATAGTAGCCAAAACATAAAATAAAAATCCCTCAATATAGGCTTACCTCTCGTAAAGCCTTTATTTAAGGGATTTATTAAGAGCGAGTGAAGGGAATTGAACCCTCGTGTCCACCTTGGCAAGGTGGCGTTCTACCATTGAACTACACTCGCATAATGGCGGTCC
>CACZTC010000024.1 GCA_902784015.1 uncultured Erysipelotrichaceae bacterium
GCTTAGAGGCAGCATCAGGGAGCTCGCTCACGGATGATGGCTATAAGATATGCAGCAGAGACGCTATCAAGCGGCTCCATTCAATCCGCTCCATTTTTCATCTTATTTGAAAAAATGCCGAAATTTCAAGACACATAGTATTAACCAAAACCCTAACTTTTAATGTTTGGTGTATAATTATAGGTAGAAGAAAGGTATTTTTCAGAATATGGAAAGGAATAACAGGATGAAAAGATTATTGATTATATTAATAGCTTTGTTCATGGTAACGCTTAGCGCATGTTCTTCTTCAAAAGAAGAAAAAGAAACTGAGACAGCAAATAATGATGTCAAGGAAGAAGAAGTTGTCGAAGAAGAAGAGGAAGAAGTTGAAGAAGTTGAAGAAGAAGTAGTTGTAGATGATCTTGCCGACTTTGATATTGGTGAAGTAGATAATTTTACTTATAAGAATAAATTTTTCGGTATAGAATTACCGTTAGATGAGAATTGGTATATTGCTTCTGATAATGAATTAGCACAAATATCTTCTTCAGTAGCTGATGTAATAAATAATGATGTTGCAAAAGAATCTATTGAAGATGGTAAAGTAATATTTATTTTCTATACAGAGAATTTAAATGATGGTAATAGTATCAATATTGTTGCGCAAAAAATGCCTTTAGAAAATTTAACAGCTAGTCAAATAATTGATTTACAGTTAGATGCTCTTAAAGAAGAATTTGTCGCAATGGGCTTAAAGAATATTTCGGTTGAAAAAACTACAGTTAATTTCTGTGGGGAACAAGTGCCAGCGGTTGCAACTTATGCCGAAAGCGAAGAAGGTGTAACTATGGATCAAAGACAAGTATTCTTACTTAATAAAAGCATTTGTGCAGTAATTACTCTTGGTACTTTTAATGGTGATACAACTCAAGAGTTATTAAATTTGTTTAAAAAGTATTAATCATATATAACCGATATCTTGATGATATCGGTTTTCAGTTTTATATAAAGAAATAGATTTTATAAACTAATATGC
Source organism: uncultured Erysipelotrichaceae bacterium (assembly GCA_902784015.1). GTDB lineage: Bacteria > Bacillota_I > Bacilli_A > Erysipelotrichales > Erysipelotrichaceae > Bulleidia. Next base: position 1,019 of record CACZTC010000024.1, read on the forward strand.
TTATTCATTAAGCAATACTTTTTTAATATAATATATTTAATAAATATATATGACCAAAGCGAAAATAGAAGCATTGAAAGAATATGCAGAGAGAACTAAATACATTCTAGATTTAGCTTCTCCACAATTAGAAGGTGTTAATGATGCGGAGTCTTACCGTGAAGTTTTACTTAACACTTTCGATGAGATAAAAGTTTTGGCTGATAAGAATAATAAGATATTAGACTCATATCTAAAACAAATATTAGATAAGAAAAGTAAACTTAATAAAAATGATATTAAAACAATGAGAGAATTCTGCTCATTATTAGTAGATACAACAGCTATGGAATGTGTAGATTTACCTATCATCCAAGCTCAAACGGAAAGAATCTTAGAAGCAGCGGAGAAAACAAATGATTTAAAAGCAAAATTATTAGCTTATGATGAAGCTGTTTCTTCAGCATATATGATGCTAAATCTAACTATACGCTTATATCCAGAAAGTGATATATGTTTTAAATATCGTGATATTGGTTTAGATGCATGCTCACATATTTTAGAATATTTAGATAAAGATAAATTTGCTTCTTTACCAGATGATGATTGCAGAGAGTTAGTATTAATTGATTCAAGATATATAAGAAGTCTCTTTGATTGGTTAGATAAAGATGATAAAGAAGAATGTAATAGACATGATTTAGATATGATGAAAAGAGCTCTAAGCGTGGCAGAGGATCCATTTTATCGAAAACATGCTCCTAAGTATCGTTGGACTATCCATACTTTTAGAACTTTACAATATATTGCGGATTTTACAGAATATCATAATGCCCATGAATATTCTTTAGAACAATTAAAAGAAATAACTAAATATACCAGGGATTTAATCGCAATTATTGAGGAACATCCTGAATTAGAAGATAAATGTCCAGAGGTTGAACAACAATTCTATCTTTTAAGAAATACATATTTATCAAAAGAAATAAAAGTTAAAGAATATAAAGAAGGTTTATTAAAATTATTGGAACTAAAAGATAAGAATGATTTCTCTGCTCGTAGTATGTTTTTGAATTTTATTATTCCTTTTGAATATATATTAGTCTTAAGAGAAAATACAATTACGAAAAAAGAATATCAAATTGTCGAAAGAATATATGATGAAATCGTAGCTTATGTATATCATATGCCTAAGTCTGGAACTTTATCTTTTATGCTTACATTCTTATCACATGTTTTGAAGAATTTCATCCAAGTACCTGGAGGTACGACTATAGGTGATATGTGTTTAAGACTAATTGCAGCTATTCATCCAATTACTTATGTACATACAATGAGTGTAGCTAATATTACTTCTTATTTAGTATCTTGTTTAATTGAAGAAGATCCTACCCACTTAATTGGCGTTTTAAATACTAAGAATAAGACAGAAGTAAGAAAAAGAAAAAAGGAAATAGTTGAATTTGCTTATCAAGGTGCTTTATTACATGATGTTGGAAAATTATTTATTATTGAAACCATTATTACTTATGGTCGAAAACTAATTCCAAATGAATTAGATTTAATTAAATTGCATCCTAGTGTAGGAGCAGCTTTATTAGAGAAATATGATAATACAGCACAATATAAAGATGCTGCTAGAGGACATCATAAATGGTTTAATAATCAAGGTGGATATCCAGAAGACTTTGATATTAATGAATA
>CACZTC010000025.1 GCA_902784015.1 uncultured Erysipelotrichaceae bacterium
AAGGATGCAGAAGAAGCTTTAGATGCAATACATATTACAGCTAATAAGAATTCCATTCCATTTGATAAAGAAAAACCAACTATTACTTCAGGCTTACGTCTAGGTAGCGCAGCTATGACTACTAAAGGCTATGATGAAAATGATTTTAGACAAATAGGTAAATGGATAGCTAAAGTCATTAAGAATAAAGATGATGAAAATATTAAAGAAAGTATTAAAAAGGAGGTCTTAGACCTCACAAGTAAACATCCTTTTGAATAATTATAAATAATCCAATATTTTACTTAAGTCTCCCTCTGTTAGAGTGGAGGCTTTTAATATTTCAGCATTTTTAAAATAACTATTATTAGAAGCTAGATGATAATATGCTTCATATAAGCTTTCCATAGATAATTCATCTTCAAATAAACATAAACCAAAATGATTACGTTGAGCTTTCATACCATTACTAATATTAATAAAATTATTATTGGCGATAATTAATTGGGGTATGCCTAAAGCTAAGCATTGATTGAATAAATAATTATTACCATCGTGAATACATAATTTACAAGGATATAGTTGGGATAATTTTGGGGTGATGAAGTTGATATTATTTGTGGAACTTTCACTTTTTTGTTTAACATAAGCATTTACTTTATAAGGAGCACCTTCAAAAGCTTCTTTGATTAATTTTGTGAGATGACGTTTACTTTTATCTAAGTCATTCAAAAAGATGAAGATATCATTTGTTTTATCTATATCAGGTTGATAAATATTCTCAATACCTATTCTGATAACTTCCTTATCTGATACAAATGGTGAAGTTTCTAAAGGACCAAACACAAATAGTTTATCTGCAAGATTATAGAATTCTTCTAAACTAAATACTTGTTCAAATTTATTATTACGCAAAGTTTCATTTAAACCTGATAATACTTGAGAAGATAGATTTTTATATGTAAAGATAGATGAATGGACAATTCCATAAACTGGAATATTCGCATTTTTACCTGCGATAATAGCGCTAAGACGATCATGAGTAATAATAAGGTCAGGCTTAAAAGCTTTTATCGCATTATTAATAGCGATTAAATCTTTTTTTAAGAATTTAGCAGATGAAGCATTTCTATTATATAGATAATCTTCATAAGATTTTTCATCGGTCTTTGATTTATTTAAGGAAGAAGAAGGCTTACTAGAAGCATAAAAAGATGCATGATGGAAATTATTATTTGATGTAGCGCATATTCCTACAGTATGAGTAGCAGTAGATAAAAGCGTTACTAGGTTTTTACATAAAAAGTAACTTTCATCAGTATTTTCATTCAATATTAAAGGTGTTAATAATACTTTCATCACTTCTAGTATATACCATCTTGCAATAGACATTGAAGATAGATATTATATGAGAAGAGTTGGAGGCAGAATAATGTTAACAGTATTAGAACACCCATTAATCACTCATAAATTATCTATTATGCGTGATGAGAAAACTGGAACTAAGGATTTTAGAGAAAGTTTAGATGAAATAGCTGAACTCATGGCTTATGAAGTATGTCGCGATTTGCCAGTAAAGGAAATTGAAGTAACAACACCTATCGCTAAAACAAAAGGCGTACAGATTTCTAAAGAAGTAGTTATAGTTCCAATCTTAAGAGCTGGTATAGGCTTATTAGATGGTATTAGAAGATTAGTACCAACCGCAAAAGTTGGTTTTATAGGTTTATATAGAGACGAAGAAACATTACAACCAGTAGAATACTTTGCTAAGTTTCCTAAAGCTTTGGAAGATGCAGTAGTATTAGTAGTTGATCCAATGTTGGCGACTGGTGGTAGTGCCGTTGATGCAATAAAACTAGTTAAAGATAGAGGTGCTAAGAATATTAAATTAGTATGCTTGGTAGGAGCTCCAGAAGGCGTTAAAGCTATGGAAGAGAATCATCCTGATGTTGATATTTATTTAGCAGCTTTAGATGAAAAACTAAATGAGAATGGATATATTGTTCCTGGCTTAGGGGATGCTGGGGATAGAATATTCGGTACTAAATAATGAATCTCACAATATTTATCTTAAAAGCGATAATATATGCATTAGCTTTCATTACTAGTTTTTATGCCTTGAATGCGATCAATTATGAAAAGCTATTAAAAAAGACAAGTGTTGTCCAAATTCAGACATTATATATATTACTAGCGATGGCTTTGGCTTATTTAGTAGGTTCATTTATTCTTAGCTTTATTAATTTTTAAGGAATTAACTCTTTTTTCTTAAATATATTAAGAAAGGAGAGTTTTTTTATGGAGATTAATCAGGCTTGGAATGATTATTTAAAAGCTAAAGAAGGTGTATATAAAAAGATACAATTTCATAATTATGAAAATAATCTTATTTCCGAAGCTAATTGGGTTATAAGAGGTAAATATTATAGTGGTGAAGAATGTGGAATAAAAGTTAATGTAGGGGATATATGCTTTTTGGATTATGGCCAATCTTATTTAAATGAAATGGGTTATCAACATTTCGGTATTGTCATGGCTATATATCAAAAGAAAGCTTTAGTTATCCCAATGACTAGTAATCAAGAAACTTATGCAAAAGCTTTTGATGTAGATAATAAAAATGGCAAGAGAAATCTTATGAGGATAGGAGCGATAAAAGGCTTAAAGAAACCATCTGTATTATTCCTAAATGATATGCGCTTTGTGAATACAGCTAGAATAATTCGTATTCAAGATCATATTTCTATTCGTAGTGCTTTATTTAAGGAAATCCAACAACGTATGAAAGAGATTATAAGTATATGATAAGATAGGTCCATGGATAAGCTGAAAGGAGTATGGTTAGTAGGTGTATCAACAGGGCCAGATTCAATGGCACTTTTAAATATGGCAGTAGAGGCAGGAATTGAAGTGGCGATAGCTTTTGTGAATTATGGCTTAAGAGCTCAAGCTAATGAAGAAGAAAAATATATTAAAGAATATGCTAAAAATAATAATATTAAATGTCATATATTGAATGAAGAATTCAAATATGTTGGTAATTTTGAAGCTGCCGCAAGAAAGTGGCGTTATGATTTTTATATTTCTTTAATAAAAGAGAATAATTATGAAGGAATATTATTAGGGCATCACCAAGATGATCTTATTGAAACTTATATTATGCAGGAAGAAAAACAATTAACTCCTAGTTATTATGGCATCAAAGAAGAGATGATTTATGAAGGTATTATAGTTAAAAGACCTCTACTCAAATATAAAAAAGAAGAATTAATAGAATATTGTAAGAAGAAGGGTATTAGATATTTTATTGATGAGACAAATAACGAAAATGAATATACAAGAAATAGAATTAGGCATGAAATTGTAGAAAAATTAAGTGAGAATGAAAGATTATTAATTCTAAAAGAAATTGAAAAAAAGAATGCCATTAAACGAGAAAGAGATTGTCGTATTAATGCTTATATTAAAAATGATGAAATAGATTTAGCATTATATAAATCTTTAGATAAAGAAGATAGATTATATTGTTTAAGATTATTAAGTAAGGATATAAAAAATTATAGCGAAGCTCATCTTATTAATATTGATGACATAATTATGCATAATAATGATTTTTTGATTACTTTAGATGATAAAAATATAATTGCGCAAAAAGATAATAAATGTTTTAGGGGCTTAAGAAAGAATAAATATTGTGATATTTATAATACTTTAGAAGAATTAAAAGATATTAAGAAAGATAATTATTATATTGAAGAAGGCAAATTAGGTACTAATGCGCTAACTTTAGATGAAAAAGATTTTCCTATCACAATCAGAAATTATGAAGAGGGAGACGTTATTGAGATGCGCTTTGGAAGAAAGAAAATAAATCGCTTCTTTATAGATAGGAAGATAGCTAAATGTGAAAGAGAAGTATGGCCTGTTGTCCTTAATGCGAAAAATGAAGTTATTTTGGTGCCAGGACTGGGCTGTGATATTAGGCATTATTCTATAAAGCCTAGCATCTCTGTGATACAATACTACTAATAATATGAGAGGTTTTTATGTGGGAAAAAGATGATATTAAGAAAGTATTATATACTAACGAAGATATCGTAAATAGATGCAAAGAGTTAGGTAAAGAAATAACTGAAGATTATAATAAAGAAGATAACCCATTATTATTAGTAGCTTTATTAAGGGGCTCAGTTCCTTTCTTGAGCGAATTATTAAAGCATATTGATATGGATGTTCAATATGATTTTATGGATGTGACTAGTTATGTAGGAACAGAGTCACAAGGTGATATAAAAATTCTTAAAGATTTAGATGGTTCGATTCAAGGTTATGATATCTTACTAGTAGAAGATATCGTTGATACAGGCAAAACAATTGAAACTGTAGTAGAAACGTTATTTCATAAAGGTGCTAAGACGGTACGCATAGTGACCCTATTAGATAAACCTAGTAGAAGAGTAGCCAATGTAAAAGCTGATTATATTGGCTTTGAAGTAGGTAATGAATTCGTTGTAGGCTTCGGTATGGATTTCGATCAAAAGTATCGTGGGCTTCCTTATATCGGTGTCTTAAAAGATGAATGTTATAAATAGTGAGGAGTAATTAATTATTGATGCAAAAGAATAGATTTATTAATTTCATTCCTTATTTGATGGTGATAGCGGCGATTGCGACACTTATTACATTAAGTGGTACTAATACAAGAGAAGATCTAACCTATCATGAATTAAAGGAAACACTTAAGGAAGAAAAAGTTGATGAGGCCATAATAACAGTTGGTAATAATGTTACTAATGTTAAGGGTTCTTATGTCAAGGATGGACAAACAGTAGTGTTCACATCTAACATACCTTCAACTAATGATGAGATTAAAGAAGTTATTGATACTTTAGATAAAACAAAACTCAATGTTGTAGATGCGGATGCTTCTAATACTTTTTTAAACATTCTTATTTCTATTGTGCCTTTTGTCCTAATGGCTTTTTTAGCTATATGGATGATTAATAGAATGAATGGTGCTGGTGGAGCGAATGCGAGAGCTTTTGAATTCTCTAAAAGTAGAGCCAGACTCGAAGGAAAGATTAGAGTTAGATTTGATGATGTAGCTGGCTGCGATGAAGAAAAGCAGGAAATGGCTGAAATCATTGATTATTTAAAATATCCTAAGAAATTCGAAAGAATGGGAGCACGAATTCCGAAAGGTATCTTATTATTCGGCCATCCAGGTACTGGTAAAACTTTATTAGCTAAAGCTGTAGCTGGCGAAGCTAATGTGCCTTTCTATAGTATTTCTGGTTCTGATTTTGTGGAAATGTTTGTAGGTGTTGGTGCTTCTAGAGTACGTGATATGTTCAAGAAGGCTCAACAAACAGCTCCATGTATTATTTTCATTGATGAAATTGATGCCGTAGGTAGACAAAGAGGCGCTGGTTTTGGTGGCGGTCATGATGAACGTGAACAAACACTTAACCAATTATTAGTAGAGATGGATGGTATGGAAGATAATACTGGTATTGTCGTAATTGCAGCTACTAATAGACCTGATGTCTTGGATCCAGCTTTACTGCGTGCTGGTAGATTTAATCGTCAAATCACAGTATCTTTACCAGATCGCAAAGGTAGAGAAGCTATCTTAGGTGTTCATGCAAGAAATAAGAAATTCGCAAATGATATCAATATGGATGCTTTAGCGAAAAGAACACCAGGATTTTCTGGAGCTGACTTGGAAAATGTATTAAATGAAGCTGCTATTCTAGCAGTTAGAGAAGATAGTAATGAAATCACTATGAAGAATATTGATGAAGCTATTGATAGAGTTATGATGGGTCCTGCTAAAACAAGTAGAACTTATGATGATAAAGAAAAGAAATTAGTAGCTTATCATGAAAGTGGTCACGCTATTATTGGTTTATTCTTAGATGATGCGCAAGTAGTTCAAAAGGTAACAATTATTCCACGTGGTCAAGCAGGTGGCTATAACCTTATGACACCTAAAGATGAGAAGATGATGAATACTAAGAATGAATTATTAGCGACTATTACTTCTTATATGGGTGGTAGAACTGCTGAAGAAATGTTCTTTGATGATGTTACAACAGGTGCTTCTAATGATATTGAAAGAGCTACTAATATCGCCAAAGATATGGTTACGCTTTATGGTATGAGCGACTTGGGTCCAATTAAATATAATGCAGGAAGCGAGAATGTATTCTTAGGTAGAGATTATAATTCTCCTAATAATGTTAGTGGTGAAGTGGCTTATGAAATTGATCAAGAAGTTAGAAAGATTATTAATACTTGTCACACCAAGGCAAGACAAATTCTTGAAGAACATAAAGATCAGCTCATCGCTATCGCTACAGCATTAATAGAATATGAAACATTAACTGCTGAACAAATTGATAGAGTAGTTAATGGTGAATCAATTGAAGATGATTTTAAAAAGAAAGAAGTTGAACTTCCTGAAGTCAAAGAAGCTCCAATTGATGATAATAAAGTAGAAACTACAGAGGATAAAGAAGGGGCTGAATAATTAGCCCCTTTTTAAGAATTATGAAAGAATATCGTATTTTAGTTATATCTAGTTATGTGATAGGTATTTGTCTAGGTATCTTAATGGGCTTACTTAGTGTCTTTATTATTTCTGAAACTATAAGTGTTAATAGTTTTATTCTTTGGTTATTAGAAATTATTGTTTATATCTTTTTACCATTATGTATACTCATCACAAAAAAGTTAGGTTATTCATTTTTAATTATTAGTTTAGTAATGGCTTTAATATCATTTGGGATATGTTTAATATATGCCAATATCATGAGAAATAGTGCCTTAGAATATCAAGCTACTACAACCATATTTAAAGATATTATGATAAAAGCTGCGATTGGTCATACTATATTTATTATATTGAGTGTAATCATTCATTTCGTTGAAAAGAAGAAACTCAAAGATAGTGATGATAAGTAAATAATGATAAAATCTATTAGTAATTATGTTGAAAACACCATATACAGACAAGATAGATATTAAAAGTCCACTTCAAGACTATCCTCGTATGCAACTACAAAGGGATAGTTATTTGAATTTAAATGGGATATGGGAATACCAAATAACCCCATTAAATGAAGAGCCAGATAATGATAATTGGGAAGAAATAGTTGTACCTTTTCCTCTTGGCTCTTATCTTTCGAAAAGTGATAAACATTTATCTAAAGATGAATCTTTATGGTATCGCAAACAATTTGCCTATAAGCCTAGTGATAAAGCTACTTGGCTGAATTTTGAAGCAGTAGATCAAACATGCACAATATATGTAAATGGTGTTGAAGTAGGAACTCATAAGGGTGGCTATGATCCTTTTAGTATTGATATTTCTGGCACAGTAAAATATCAAAATTCATTAATGGTAAAAGTTGAAGATATGAGTGATGAAGGCATTTATGCTTATGGTAAACAAAGAATTAAGCATGAAGGCATGTGGTATACACCGATTGAAGGTATATGGGGAACAGTTTGGATTGAAGATTTACCAGAGCATGCCATATATGATTTAAAAATAACTCCAGATTATGATAATAAAAAAGTAATTATTGATTTGGCTGGTAGCTTTTCTCAAGCCGCAATTATTATTGCGGGTGAAAAAGAAGTCATCCATCGTGGTATGACTACAAATCGACATTATGAAGCACCAATCGAAGATATGCATCCATGGTCGCCAGAAGATCCATTCCTTTATGATTTATATATTCAAACAGAAGATGATGTAGTTAAAAGCTATTTTGGAATGAGAAAGTTTTCTTTAGGAAAAGATAGTAAAGGTATTGTTAGATTCATGCTGAATGATAAACCATATTTCTTTAGTGGTTTATTAGACCAAGGTTATATTAGTGATGGTAATATGACTTATCCATGTGAGGAAGCTATTGTTGATGATTTATTAAGGGTTAAAGAGATGGGCTTTAATATGCTTAGGAAGCATATTAAAGTTGAAAGTAGAAGATGGTATTACAACTGTGATCGTTTAGGTATTTTAGTAATGCAGGATATGCCTAGTGGAGGTAAATTTGACTTTACTAATATGGGTATATTACCAACGATTGGTTTACGCAAACAAAAAGATATTAATAATTCTAAGTTAGGAAGAAATAGTGAAGAAGAGAAATTAGCTTATTATGATGAATTAGATGCGATGTTAGATAATTTATATAATACTGTTTCTATTTTTGCCTGGGTTCCTTTCAATGAAGGTTGGGGTCAATTTGATTCTGAAAAGGTTACTAAACATATAAAGGAATATGATGAATCACGCTTAGTTGATAGCGCTAGCGGTTGGCATGATCAAGGTTGTGGAGACTTTTTAAGTATTCATGATTATTTCTTTCCATATACTACTAAATTAGATAAATATGATAGAGCAGTTATATTGAGCGAATTTGGGGGCTATTCTTTTGTGGAAGAAGGACATGCTGAAATAAAAAAAGTATATGGCTATAAAATATTTAAAGATAAAGTTTTAATGAATGAAAAATTATTAACACTATTTCGAGATATGGTTTTAGAAAATATACCTAGAGGATTATGCGGAGCTATTTATACGCAGTTAAGTGACGTTGAAGATGAATGTAATGGCTTAATAAGTATGGACAGGGAAGTAGTAAAAGTTGATATCCGCAAAATAAGAAAAATGAATGAAAAGATTATAAGGAGCCTCAATAAATGAATGATGAAATAGTAATTGCGGAAGCATTGAATGGTGAAGTGCGTATTCATATCGCAAGAACAACTAAGCTAGTAGAAGAAGCTAGAAAGCATCATAATTGTATGCCTACTAGTATTGCCGCTTTAGGTAGAACATTAACTGCTACTAGTATTATGGCTTCTGATTTGAAGAATAATTATGAAACGATAACTTGTATTATTAATGGTAATGGACCAAGTGGCACTATTCTTGCGCAGGCTAATGGCGAAGGAAAAGTAAGAGGTTTTATTGGTAATCCTGGTTTACATTATGTTAGAGAAGATGGACATTTAGATGTTGCTAGAGCAGTTGGCGTTAATGGTAATTTAACTGTTATAAGAGATTCAGGACTTAAAGAAGCTTTTACTGGGGTAGCTCCACTACAAAGCGGAGAAATTGGTGATGATTTTACATATTATTTTGCGATAAGTGAGCAGATACCTAGCGTTGTTGGCGTAGGTGTATTAGTTGATGTAGATTATTCGATCAAAGCTTCAGGTGGTCTTATTTATCAACTTATGCCTAAGGCAACAGAAGAAACAATTGTTTACTGTGAAGAATTAGCTAAAAGACAAAAACCAGTCTCAACATTAATATCAGAAGGAAAAGATTTAGAAGATATTATTATAGATTATTTCCCTGATGCAAAAATATTAAATCATCGCAATATTAAATGGTATTGTGATTGTTCAAAAGAAAAGTTTGCCTATAGTTTGATGACTTTGGCTGATGAAGATTTAGATGAATTAATAGAAGAAGATAAAGGCGCTGAAGTAAGATGCGAATATTGTAATACATTTTATAATTTCTCCACGCAAGAATTAAAAGAAATAAAGGCGAAAAAGATAAATGGTTAAAATAGGTAATATTTATTTAGAAATACCTTTAATAGCGGCGCCACTTGCGGGCATATCTAATCCAGTCTATCGAGAGATGTGTCGTAAGTTTGGGGCCTCTTTAGTTGTGAGCGAAATGATAAGTGATAAAGCTTTGCATTATCATAATGCTAAAACAATAGATATGTGTAGGACTACTGAAAAAGAACATCCTGTAGCTTTACAATTATTTGGAAGTGACCCACAAACGATGGGAGAAGCTAGTGAATATTTATCTTTGCATACGGACTGTTCGATTATAGATATCAATATGGGTTGTCCTGTTAATAAAGTTATAAAAGCTCATGCAGGCTCTTATCTACTTCAATATCCTAATCTAGCTTATGAAATCATGAGAGCAGTTGTAGCTAATACGAATAGACCTGTGACAGTGAAGATGAGAGCAGGCTATGATAATGAACATATTAATTGTGTTGAGATAGCTAAATTAGCTGAAAAAGCAGGGGTTAGCGCTATTACTATACATGGTCGTACAAGAAACGATATGTATAGTGGAAAAGTGAATTATGAATATATTAAAGCTGTAAAAGAGAATGTGAATATACCAGTTATTGGTAATGGTGATATTAAAACAGTAGATGATGCTAGAAGAATGATGGAAGAAACAAAATGTGATGCCATCATGGTAGGAAGAGGCATCCTAGGTAAACCATATTTCTTACAAGAATTAAAAGCTTATTTTAATAATGAAGAATTTATTATGCCTTCATATTTAGAAAGATTAGATTTACTTGATAAATATATAGTCGATTTATGCGCATATGAAGGCGAAAGAAAAGGTGTTAGTATGATGCGTGGTATGAGCAGTTGGTATATTATGGGCATGCCCCATGCGAATGAATATAAAAATAGATTGTCTTTATCTAAATGCGAAATAGAAATGCATAATATTATTGGAGAATATAAGAATTACCTATTACAACAAGAATAGGATATTCTTGCGTATATTTCATAAATAAAGGTAAAATATAGCCCATGATGAATCATTCTAATAAAATGAAAATCTTAAGTTCTTTATATTCTAAATTTCTAAGTGATATAGATAATTTAGAAAATGCGCGCAAAGTTAATAAACTATGCGATATTTTTACTAATCGTTGGTTAGGAATAAAGACAAAAATGCATAGCGAATATATTCAAAGATTAGATGGTACAACATTAAGAATATGCATCATTGAGGCTAAGAATAAAACGGATAATAAAAATAAGACAGGCTTATTATGGCTTCATGGTGGCGGTTATAGTATTGGCTTACCAGAACAAGATTTTATTTATGGGGATATGTTTGTGGAAGATGATACAGCTATTATGATCATGCCTGATTATAAAAAAACTACAGAAGCTCCTTATCCTAGTGCTTTAGAAGATGCATATTTAACGCTTGTTTGGATGATGGTAAATGCGGAAAGATTAAATATTAATCCTGATCAAATATTTATTGGTGGTGAAAGTGCAGGAGGAGGCTTATGTGCAGCTCTATCTTTATTTGCGCGAGATGAAGGAGAGATTAATATTGCTTTTCAGATGCCTTTGTATCCAATGTTGGATGATAGGCCAACAAAAACAAATCAAAATAACCAATCACCAGTTTGGAATAGTAGATTAAATGAAGCTGCATGGCATTTTTATACAAGAGACTTAACTGAAGTCGATAAATATTGTGCCCCATCTAGAGAAACTAATTATGCTAATTTACCTCCAACATATACTTTTGTAGGAAGTGAAGAACCATTTTTAGAAGAAACAAAAGAATATATAAATAATTTATATAAAGCTGGTATACCAGTTATGTTTAAAGAATATGAAGGCTGTCATCATGCTTTTGATTTATTAGCTTATCATACAAAAATTGCAAAGCATGCTAGAAAGATGACATTAAAAGCATTTAAATATGCGCAAGAGAATTTCTTTAAAAGACAAGATGGGTTACCCCCAGATAAAGAAATAATAAAAGATATAGAAGATAGTAATGAATTACAATTTAATCAAGAATTAAAAGATTTAGATAATTTATTAGATGAGATTGATATAAATATATTTGAAGAAAAATAAAGATAATTATTGACAACATATTTGTTTTATATAAAATAGTAAACATAAAACCGAATAGAGGTAGCGACGCAAATTAGTACTTAGGGGAGTCGGCAGACAATGAAACTAAGGAAAGGTAACCGTCGCCGAACGAATATATTGGCAGATATATTCGTGGGGATATAGAGAATATCTATATCACTCCTTCAATTAAGAAGAGGCGCTATTGCATATGATCTGACTCGGACCGTACGTGATAGCATGTGCGGTTTTATTTTGAAAGAAGAGGGTTAGATTATGAGAAACATGAAAAGAGTATTAGCACTATTATTAGCAGTTGTTACTTTAACTGCTTGTAGTAGTGGAAGCGGCAATGCTGCTTCACAAAGCGCAAGCACAGGTAATGTGCTAAGAGTTGGTATGGAATGCAATTATGCACCATTCAACTGGACAACAACAGAGTCAGGTGATACTACTGTAAAAATTAATAGCGTTGATTATGCTGATGGCTTTGATGTAGTTATGGCTGCAAGAATTGCTGAAGAAGCAGGCATGGAATTAGAAATAGTTAAATTAGATTGGGATAGTTTGATTCCTGCTTTACAAAATAATCAAATAGATGCAGTTATCGCTGGTATGACAGATACTCCAGAAAGAAGAGAGAATGTTGATTTCACAACGCCATATTATATTTCTGAAGAAGTTGTTATCGTAAGAGCGGATTCTGATGTAGCTAATATTACAAGTATTAGTGAATTATCAGGAAGAAAAGTTATGGGTCAATTAAATACTGTTTATGATGATATCATCGACCAAATTGATGGTGTTGATCATGTAGCAGCTGCCGAAACTTTCCCTGCAGCTATTCAAGCATTACAAGGTGGTGCAGTGGATGCAGTTACTTCTGAATTACCTGTAGCAATTGGTGTTACTAGTGCAAATCCTGATTTAGCATATGTACAATTCTCTGAAGGTAATGGCTTCAGTGGTAGCGAAGTTGATGCTTCTGTTTCAATTGCGGTAAGAAAAGGTGATACTGATTTATTAAATGCTTTACAAGCTGCTTTAGATACGATTAGTGATGATGAAAGACAAGAAATGATGCTTGATGCAACTAATCGTCAACCTGCTGGAGAATAATAGTGGAAAGGTTCATTCAAAATATATTAAAAATATTAAATACTTACGGAAGTAGTCTTTGGCTAGGTGTCAAGACTACTCTGTTTGTGGCTTTGACAGGCACATTGATTGGTCTTGTCTTAGGTTTAATAGTCGGTGGCATTAGAGCGATAAAGCTAGATTATAATGCTTCAAAAGCTTCAAAGGCATCTAAAAAGGCAATAGATATATTATTAAATATTTATATTGCAATTTTTAGAGGTACACCAATGATGGTGCAAGCATTATTTATCTATTATTTATTATTGGATTATATTCATTGGACTTATTTACAAGCTGCTGTTGTCGTAATTTCAATCAACACTGGAGCTTATATGGCAGAAATAGTTAGATCTGGTATACAAGCTGTTGATGTTGGTCAAAGTGAAGCAGCTAGATCTTTAGGTATGTCTAATTGGCAAACAATGATGAATGTTATATTACCGCAAGCAATTAAGAATGCTTTCCCAGCTATCGGTAATGAATTTATTGTTAATATTAAAGACTCATCAGTATTAATGATTATTTCAATTACAGAATTAATGTTTCAAGCTAAATCAATAGCGGGATCAACATTTCTATTTACGGAAACATATTTTATTGAAGCGATAATTTATTTAATCCTAACTAGTATTGCAGCTATTATTTTAAATATGATTGAAAAGAGAATGAACCAAACAAAAGTAAGTTTACCGCAAAGTGTCACAGCTCCAGAGAATATAGCTTATGCGGTTGAAAAAGAAAATATAGGAGGTAATAGTGATTATGCCTCTCGTTAATATTAAAAATATTCATAAAAAATTTGGAGATTTAGAAGTTCTAAAAGGTGTGGATTTTTCAGTAGAGGAAGGCGAAGTGGTTTGCCTTATTGGTAGATCAGGCTCAGGTAAATCAACTTTATTAAGATGCATCAATATGTTAGAACAGCCAGATGAAGGATCTATTGAAGTATTTGGTGAAGATATTGTACATACTAAGGATATTAATGCATATAGAGCTAAAGTAGGTATGTGCTTCCAACAGTTTAATCTATTCAATAATATGAATGTCTTAGAAAACTGTGTAAGACCACAAGTAAAAATATTAAAGACACCTAAAGAAGAAGCACGTAATAGAGCTTTATTATTCTTAGATAAAGTTGGTATGCAAGATTTTGCGAATGCTTCAGTTAATAAAATATCAGGCGGTCAAAAACAAAGAGTGGCTATCGCCAGAAGCTTATGCATGGAACCTAAGCTAATGTTGTTTGATGAACCGACTAGTGCTTTAGATCCAGAGATGGTTCAAGAAGTATTAAGCGTTATGAAAGAATTAGCTAAAGAAGGCTTAACGATGATAGTTGTAACGCATGAAATGAATTTTGCGCGTGATGTTGCAGATAGAGTGGTTTTTATGGATGGTGGAGTAATTGTTGAAGAGGGGACCCCAGAAGAGATGTTTACTAATCCACAAAATGAAGTAACTAAAGCCTTCTTGAGCACATATTAATAACTCACATAATTTCACATGATTATTTGATATTTAATTTACTATTTCTTCGTATTATAGTTATGCAGATTATATCTGCCCTGAATATATGTACCCCTTTACATTATTCAGAGATTCTATCCCCTTATTATGAATAAATAGAGAAAGCGCATAATGCGCTTTTTCTATTAAGTTACAATAATACATATAAAATATAGATGAATATTGTCTTTTTATAGGGTGGTGCTAAAATTAATTAAGTCTATTAAAAGAGGGATATTATGAAAATTCTTATTGCGGGAGCTGGTAAAGTCGGTAAGACTTTATGTGATGAATTAAGTGATGAAGGTCATGATATTACAATCATTGACAGTAATTCTAAAGTTTTAGAAGAAGTTGTTTCGAAATATGATGTTATTTCTTTAAATGGTAATAGTGCATCTAAAGCTACATTAGAAGCAGCTGATATAAAAAAGATGGATGTTTTTGTGGCGGCTACTAATATGGATGAAGTTAATTTGTTGAGCTGTATTACAGCGCAAGCTTTAAATCCAGAACTTGCGACAGTAGCGCGCATTAGAGATCCAGAATATGTTGATCAAGCTCAAGAAATGCGTAATACTTTTTCTTTGAATTATATTGTTAATCCAGAAAGACAAGCAGCTAGTGAAATTGCGAGATTATTAAAATATCCAGGCTTTTTAAAAAGAGAATATTTTGCGAAAGCTAAAGCTGAAGTTGTGGAATTAAAAATAAAAGAAGATAGCCCTCTTAATAATGTTAATTTAATTAATTTAGAAAATAATATTAAAGCACGAGTATTAGTATGTGCTGTTTTAAGAGATGGTAATCCTTATATTCCTCATGGTGATTTTGTCTTAGAAACTGACGATAAAATATTTATTACAGGTGAATCACAAGAATTACATGAGATGTTGAAGAATTTAGGTATTATTTCTGAATCTGTTAATCATGTCATGATTGCGGGTGGAGGAAGAATAGCTTATTACTTAGCTAATGATTTACATGATGCAGGTATTGAATCTTCAATTATTGAAGCGGATGAAGAAATATGTGAGAAATTATCTGCTACTTTACCATTTGCGACTATCATCCAAGGTGATGTTAGTGATCAAGCAGTATTAGATAATGAAGAAATAGATGAATATGATGCTTTTGTTTCACTTACTGGTATGGATGAATTGAATATTGTAACTTCTTTATATGCAACAGCTAAAGGAGTTAGAGAAATAGTTACTAAATTAGGTAGAGGTGGAGAATCTACTTTATTAGATTCTATGCCAATAGGCTCTGTAATTTGTCCTAAAGAATTATGTACGATAAATATTGTGCGTTATTTAAGAGCTTTAGAGAATTCTAAAGGGGCAGCTATATCAATTCACCGTATAGCCGATGGCCTAGTTGAAGCAGTTGAATTTGTGGTAGATGATACTACTAAACATAAGAAAGAACCTTTAAAGAATGTTAAGACAAAAGAGAATGTTCTTATTGCGACAATAAGAAAAGGTCGCGAGTTTATGATAGCTAGTGGTGATGCTTATTTTGAAGAAGGCGATACAATGATTGTGATATGTAAGCGCAATAGTGGTATCAATAGAATCAATGATATATTTGAGGATTAATAATGAACTTTAAGTTTATTTTTAGGATAATAGCACAAATATTGGCGATTGAAATTGTTTTCATGATTCCTTCCTTAGCGATTTCTTATTCATTAAATGAAATAAGTTTCCGCGCTTTTCTTATTTCCATGGCGATAATTGCAGCTATCGCAATTCTTTTATTAATTATTACTAAAGGTGCGAAAAGAGGTAAATTCTATGCCCGTGATGGCTTAGTTACAACTAGTCTAAGCTGGATATTTATGAGTTTATTAGGCGCTTTACCTTTTTATTTTTCTGGTTTTATTCCTAATTATATTGATGCTTTTTTTGAAACAGTATCTGGTTTTACCACAACTGGATCATCAATTTTATTAGAAGTAGAATCATTAGATAAAGGATTATTATTTTGGCGCTCTTTGACTCACTGGTTAGGTGGCATGGGTGTATTAGTATTCTTGATGTCAATTGTTTCTTTAGGTAAAAAGAATCAAGGTTTCTCTTTGCATATTCTAAGAGCCGAATCTCCTGGGCCTTCCGTTGGTAAGATGGTTCCGCGCATGAAGAAAACAGCCGAAATATTATATTTAATTTATATTGGCTTAACAGTTTTAAATATTTTTTTCTTGTTACTTGGGGGCATGAGTTTATTTGAAGCTTCTTGTACTGCTTTTGGAACTGCAGGAACAGGTGGATTTGGCGTCAAGAATGATTCTATCGCAGGTTATTCTCCCTATATCCAATATGTCACAACTATATTCATGTTGTTGTTTAGTATTAATTTTAGTATTTATTATGTAATTATATTAAGACGCTTTAAAGAAGTATTTAAAGATGAAGAATTCAAATTATTCTGGATTATTGTTTTAAGTAGTATCGCTTTAATCACAATAAATATTTCAAAAATGTATACTTCATTAGGTGAAGCATTTAGACATGTTGCTTTCTCTGTAGCAGCTATTATTTCTACTACCGGATATGCAAATGCCGACTTCAATTTATGGCCATCATTTTCTAAAGGCATATTAGTAACTTTAATGATCTTTGGAGCTTGTGCTGGTAGTACAGGCGGCGGTATTAAACAAGCTAGAATATTATTACTATTTAAGAATTTAAGGAAGAATTTACATAAATCACTTCATCCAAGTGAAGTTAAAGCTGTCTTAGTTAATAAGAAACCAATTGATGATGATATTCTTCAAACAACTAATGCATATTTAATAGCTTATGTAATAATAATCGTTTTATCTTTCTTAATAGTATCTTTAGATGGTTTTAGTTTTGAAACTACATTGACCGCTATCATAGCGACCTTTAATAATATTGGCCCAGGCTTAGATATGGTTGGTCCAGTAGGCAATTATGCTGCCTTTAGTAATTTAAGTAAATTAGTGATGTGCGCGGATATGCTTGCAGGAAGATTAGAAATATATCCGATGTTAATATTATTATCTAAAACAACTTGGAAAAGAGCTCGTTGAGCTCTTTTTTCTTGTATTATAAGAATTTGAATGCGTTGTAAGAAACAGTAAAAAAGATAAGTTTATTGGTTGTATTAGTTTTGACACTATTAAAACTATTC
>CACZTC010000026.1 GCA_902784015.1 uncultured Erysipelotrichaceae bacterium
AAATTATCGGGTGGTCAAAAAGGTAAATTATTATTTGTGAAGATGTTATTGGAGAAAAGTAATGTATTAATCTTAGATGAACCAACACGCAATTTTTCGCCATTATCGCAGCCAATTATAAGAGAAAGATTAAAAGAATATAAAGGATGTATTATTTCTGTATCTCATGATCGTAATTATATAGAAGAAGTAGCTAATAAAATACTAGTTATGGATAAAAATGGATTGCATATAAAAGATTAAATATCTATTTCTTTTTCGATACTTTTAATAAAGATAGGAATAACTTTCCCTGAAGATATATTAGTAATATCTTTTATTAATTCTTCATTATCACTTTCTACTAAAACACAAGCTTCTTCATTATAGGTTGTAGAAATGATAGTAGTATTTTTGCGTAGATAATTCTCGATACTTCCTGATAAATCATAAGGATAATTAACTTCATATTGATATAATATTTTTTCTTCGGTTTTCTGAGCTATTTTTAAAGCTTCATTTACCGCTCCAGAATAAGCCCTACTAAGACCACCTGTGCCCAATTTAATGCCTCCAAAATATCTCGCAACGCAAGCGATGATATCATACATATCATTTTTATCGATTACTTCTAAGATAGGAATACCTGCTGTTCCAGAAGGCTCTTTATCATCACTAGAATGTTTTTTAAGTTTATCTTTACCGATAATATATGCATGACATACATGATTAGCGCCATTATATTCTTTTCTAATTTGTTCAAGATAAGCTTTAGCTTCTTCCTCATTAAAAGCTCTAGCGAGGCAAGCTATAAATCTAGATTTATTAATAACTATTTCTTTTCTTATCTCTTCTTTTATTCTCACGAGATAACATTATCATAAAAATAGTTATAATAGATACATATGGGTAAGATTAAAAAAATAGAATCACATGTTGTAAATATGATTGCGGCAGGTGAAGTTGTTGAAAGACCAATGGGTGTCATCAAGGAATTAATTGAAAATTCAATTGATGCTAAAGCAACTAAAATCACTGTGAATATCGAAGAGGGTGGTGTTAGAAGGCTATCTGTTTTAGATAATGGCGAAGGTATGAGCAGTGAAGATGCTGAGATGGCTCTAGAAAGACATGCTACCTCTAAAATATTTAAGGAAGAAGATCTATGGTATATTCATACTTTAGGCTTTAGAGGGGAAGCTTTACCTAGTATTGCCTCAGTTTCAAAACTGACTCTAATAAGTAATGATGGAAAAGAAGGTACAAGAATAGTAGTTGAATATGGATTAAAGAAATCAGCTGAATCTTATCCTTCTAATAAAGGTACGGAAGTTATCGTAGAAGGTTTATTCTATCGTACTCCGGCAAGACTAAAACATTTAAAAGCAGCTTCATATGAAACTAGCTTAGTTCAAAATGTAATATCATCATTTGCTTTATCGCATCCAGATATTTCTTTTGAACTAATCAGTGATGGCAAAGATATTTTTAAATCAAATGGTCAAGGTAAATTATTAGAAGTAATATTTCAAGTATTTGGTAGAGCTGTTGTTGAAAGCGCAATAGAAGTTAATATTGAAGATTTTGATTATAAAGTAACTGGTTATATTATTAAGCCTTCGATCACGCGAGCATCACGTTCTTCAATGCATGTATTTTTAAATGGCAGAATGGTTAAAACATTAAGGCTGTATAGAGCTATCCAAGATGGCTATGAAGATTTTATTGTGAAGGGTAGATATCCAATATGTGTATTGAATATAGAAATGGATACACAATTATTAGATGTTAATGTCCATCCTTCAAAATGGGAAGTAAGATTATCAAAAGAAAAACAATTAGAATATTTATTAAAAGACGGTATTAATCAAGCTTTAAAGAATAATAATTTATCCCCAAATAAAGAAATAAAAGAAGCACGCGAATATATATATGAACCAATATCTTTTGATATTGATAAATTAGTAAATGATAGTACCAATATAAAATATGATGATTATGTTCAAAAAGAAGATAAAGAAATAAAGATAGAAGAAGATAATAATACAAATATAGATATAGATGATAATAAATCATTAG
>CACZTC010000027.1 GCA_902784015.1 uncultured Erysipelotrichaceae bacterium
AGTTATTCCTCATGCCCAAATGGATGGGATAGAAGTTGATTATGAAAAAACAACTTTGGAAGAAATTGATCGCGAATTATTGGGGTGGGGTGATATTTCCATGACCATGGAACAATTTGTGGTTCTTCAAAAAGATATGCAAAGCTCTTTAGAAGAAGCTAGTAATGCTAAAGAATTATATGATCAAGCTGATGAGAATGCTAAAAAAGCAGTATTAGATTTATACCAAAGTGCTTTACATGAATTGAATCCTGAATATTCAATTAATGTTGTATTTGATAATCCTCTAAATGGGGAGTTTTAAAATATGTATGATAATACTTTTATAATTATTCCTTCTTATCAACCAGATAGGGATTTACTAGTGCCTGTTATCAAAGGCTTATTAACTACTTTTAAGAATGTCGTAGTAGTAGATGATGGTGGGCAAGAAGAATATAAAGAAATATTTAAAGAAGTTGAGTCTTTAGGCGCAATTGTTTTGATTCATTATATTAATGCGGGTAAAGGTAGAGCTATAAAAACAGCTTTAAATTATATACTAAATAATTATCCTAATATTGATGCGATTGTTACTGCTGATGGGGATGGGCAGCATCTTTTAGAAGATATTATAAAAGTAGCAGATGCAACAATTAAGAATCAAACTTCATATATTCTAGGAACTCGTGATTTTTCACAAAAACAAGTACCAATGAAGAGCTCTTTTGGTAATAGAATTACTCGTAATGTTTTTAAAATATTCATAGGCTTAAATATTACAGATACCCAGACTGGATTAAGAGGTATGTCGAAAGAAGTAGCTGAGGAATTATATAGTGTTAAAGGCGAAAGATATGAATATGAAACAAATGCTTTAATCATGTGTAAAGAGAAAGATATACCTATTATTGAAGAAGAAATAAAAACTGTATATATAAATGATAATGATAGTTCGCATTTTAATCCTATTAAAGATTCATATATTATTTATAAATTATTCTTTAAATATATATTCGCTAGTTTATCTTCCTTTTTATTAGATATATTATTATTTACACTTTTCTTAAAAGTATATAAAGATAATATCAATGCAGCATTTATTAGTACAATAATTGCGCGTATTATTTCATCTTTTTATAATTATTTGATTAATTCTAAATTAGTATTTAAAAAGAAGAATAAAACATCAATAATTAAATATTTTATGCTTGTCATAATACAAATGTTAGCTAGCGCTACAATTGTTAATGGACTAGCTAAAATATATCCAAAATATGTTTTGATAATAAAGATTATCGTGGATGTGATAATTTTTATTGTGAATTTTGTGATTCAAAGAGAATGGGTATTTAAGGGTGAATAAAATGAAAAAGATAGGTATAGTTGTTGCGATTGATCCAGAAATGCAAGCATTACAAAAAAGATTAGGAAAACCAAAAGAAATCATCAAGACAGCATCTAATGATGTTATGGAATATGAGAAAGATAATTGCATGATTTATGCTTGTAAATGTGATGCAGGAGAAATCGCAAGCAGTGCATGTACGCAATTATTAATAAGTCTATTTAATGTTGATTATATTTTTAATTTTGGTGTTGTTGGGGGCTTAACTGAGGAAATGTGTCAAGAGAAGACATGTTTTATAGAAAAAGTAGTCCATTATGATTTTGATACTTCTGAAATAGATGATTGTGAGGTTGCTAGATATTTGATATTAGATGATATTTGGATTCCTGTTAGTAAAGATTTATTAGAAGAGGCTTTAAAGGTAGAACCAAATATAAAAGCCGTGAGATGCGCTTCAGCAGATAAATTTGTTGCAGATAAAGAGAAAAAAGAAGAATTATATAAACAATATGGGGCAGAGATCTGTGATATGGAATCTGCAGGTATAGCTTTAACCTGTTATCGTAATCATATTCCTTGTTTTTTTGTGAAAACTATATCTGATGGCTTAAATGATGGCGCTTTAGAATTCCATGAAGCAATTCATGAAGCTGCTTTAAAGTGCTTTGATATATTTGACAAAATCATAAACAATATGTCTTTATGATGATTCATGATAGAATACTGTAAGAGATATTATGGGTAAGAATGATAAACATATAGAAAATACAATTATAGAGAGAAGATTGCTTGATCGCTTAACTAATATACCTAATCGTGAAGGTTTTATTAATCTTGTGGGAGATCAAATCATCAATAGTCAACACGAGAAAGTGATGGTTATGATGAATGTAAGAAACTTCAAGATTATTAATCATATTTTTGGTATGCAAAAAGGTGATGAAATATTAGTAGATATCGCTAAAATACTATCTAAAAGAAAAGTATATGGAGATATATGCGGACGCTTTTATGCCGATAGATTCGGTTTATTCATGAGTAGAGATAGTTGGGATGAACATCCATTTGATGAACAAGTTAAAGAAATTGAATCATTAATTGATAGTTCAGAATTCCATTTAGATTTAGTTACTGGCGTATATTTGGTAAAAAACCATGATGATTCTGCATATGATATGGTAGATAAAGCTGTTTTAGCTATGAAATCACAGCGTCAAAGTAGTGATACACCATTCCATTTTTATTCAGAAAATATGTTTAATAAAGCTAAACATAGGGAAGTTGTTATAGCTGAATTTGATAATGCTTTAAAGAATGATGAATTTGTATTATTTTTACAGCCTCAATTTACTGCCGAAGGTGAATTAGTAGGGGCAGAAGCATTAGCTAGATGGGATAGACAACATAGTGGTGAAATATTACCACCAAGTCGCTTCATTGATATCTTGGAAGAAACTAAAAGAATTCATCGACTTGACCAATATATTTGGGATTTAGCTGCTAAACAGCTTAAGGCATGGGAGAATACTAAATTTAAAGATATTACTATTTCGGTTAATATTTCTCCTGAAGATTTTGAATGTATAAATGTAGAGAATTATTTTAAAGAATTAATTTTAAAATATAGAATTGATCCATCTAAATTACATATAGAAATTACTGAGAATGCGATTATTTATTCACCAGTTAAATTTGAGAATTTCGTTAATGCAATGAAAGAGGAAGGTTTTGTCTTAGAATTAGATGACTTTGGTAGTGGTTATTCATCTCTTAATGTTTTAAAGAATATTAATGTTGATACTATTAAATTAGATATGGTCTTCGTTAGAGGATTAAAGGGAGATGAAAGAGCGCAAATCATATTGAAATCTGTTATCGATATGATTGTTAAATTAGGTATGGATATTATTGTGGAAGGTTTAGAAACTAGAGGACAATTAGAAACAATAAAAGAAATGGGTAATGTTTTATATCAAGGTTATTATTTTTCTAAACCATTAAAGATTTCTTTATTTGAAGAAAAATATGGAAAGGTTTTAGAATAATGGCTAAATTATATTTTTATTATGGTGCTATGGGCTCATCAAAGACAGCTAATGCTTTAATGGCTGAATATAATTATCGTGAGCGCGGGCAAAAAGCCTTATTAGCTAAATCTAATATAGATACTAGAGATGGGGCTAATATTATGCGTTCTCGTATTGGCTTACAAAAAGAATGTATTCTTCTTTCTGAATTATGTGAAATGAAAGATGAAGATATTAAACAATATGATGCAGTTATTGTGGATGAAATACAATTTGCCTCGCGTGATCAAATAGATCATTTAGCTTATATTGTTGATAATTTAGATGTACCAGTATTATGTTATGGCTTACGTTCTGATTTCCAATTAAATCTATTTGAAGGTAGTGAAAGATTAATTGCGATAGCTGATGTAATTAAAGAAGTTAAAACAGTTTGTTGGTGTGGTAAAAAGGCTATAACAAATGCTAGATATAATAAAAATGGCATAGTTAGAGAAGGTAGCCAAGTCATGCTTGGGGCAAATGATGAATATATTGCTTTATGCCGTAAACATTTCCTTGAAGGAAATTTATATGGTGATAAAGAAATAAAAAAAGAAGATGAAAAAGAATAACGCAAGGAATAATCCTTGCGTTATTTTGGGTGATATAACTTCTTTTGTTCATAAACAGGGTCATATGTCACATTGACTCCTAGTTTTCTAAATGTATTTGCATCTTGGAAAGGAAGAATAACAGTTGAATGTGCTTCCGCTCCTTGCATTTTACTTAAAGTTTCTATAGCCTTTTTGGCATTTTCATTTGTTTTAGCAGTAATTGCGATTGCGATTAATAATTCATCGCTATGTAAACGAGGATTATGATTACCTAGATTATTAACTTTTAAATCTTGAATAGGAATTACATCTTCTGGTTGAATTAATAGAACTTCTTTATCTATATTTCCTAAAGCTTTCATCGCATTAATGATAACTGCAGCACTAGGGCCAAATAATGATGATGTTTTTCCCGTTACGATTGTGCCATCAGCTAATTCCATTGCGATTGAAGGTCTTTGGGTTAATTCTGCTTTATTTCTAGCTATATTAACTACTTTTCTATCACTAGGACTTACGCCGGCTTCATTCATTATTAATTCTATTTTTGTAATAATGCTTTCATTAATCTTCTCATTTTTAACATCAACTAAAGCTTTATAATATCTTCTTATTATTTCTTCTTTAGCTGCTTCATTAGCTGCTTCTTCATCAATGATACAGAAGCCAACCATATTAACACCCATATCAGTAGGTGACTTATAGAAGCTTTCATTTGATATTCTTTCGATAATACGATTTAAAACCGGGAATATTTCAATATCACGATTATAATTAACAGTTGTTATACCATATGCATCTAGATGATATGGATCAATCATATTTACATCATCTAAG
This sequence comes from uncultured Erysipelotrichaceae bacterium, assembly GCA_902784015.1. Classification (GTDB taxonomy): domain Bacteria; phylum Bacillota_I; class Bacilli_A; order Erysipelotrichales; family Erysipelotrichaceae; genus Bulleidia. Next base: position 4,791 of record CACZTC010000027.1, read on the forward strand.
TCTAATGTTGCAGCTTCATATGCTAAATTAACAGGATGATGTAAGTTAAGATTCCATACTGGGAAGGTCTCAAATTTAGCATAACCAGATGAAATATTTCTTAAATTATCATGATATAGCTGTGATAGGCATGTAGCCATTTTTCCGGAGCCTGGTCCTGGCGCTGTAACAACAACTAGATTACGTGAAGTTTCAATATAATCATTTTTGCCTAAGCCTTCATTAGAAACAATATAATCTACATCAGTTGGATAACCTTTAATTGGATAATGCAAGAAACTCTTAATATTACTCTTAGTTAATTGTTTTCTAAATCCTTTTACACTTGGTTGATTATTATATTGGGTTATAACAACTGAGCCAACATATAAATCTAAAGCTCTAAAAGCATCTATTAATCTAAAAACTTCTTGGTCATAAGCTATGCCAAGATCACCTCTAGCTTTAGCTTCTTCAATATTATTCGCATTAATACAGATGACCATTTCTACATCATCTTTTAATTCAGTTAATAATTTTATTTTATTATTTGGATCATATCCTGGTAAGACTCTTGAAGCGTGGAAGTCTTCAAAGATTTTACCGCCAAATTCCATATATAATTTGCCGTTGAACTGATTGATTCTATCTAGAATCTTTTCTCTTTGAACTTTTAAATATTTTTGAGAATCAAAGGCTAAATTTTTCATTTTTACTCCATGTGCAAAAGTATAACAGATAAAATAAGAAATGTTATAGAATATTTCATTAAAAATAATAGTATCTATTAATTTGTTTTATAATATTTATGTTATGTTAAAAAGCTATGATTTAAATGTTAGATATAATGGGTTATTGGATACTATCAATAATGTTAATAATCCTATATTAAAAGATAAGATATTATATGTGATAGCTAATGATGATTTACCTTTAGCTATCATAGGATATAAAGTTGTTAATGAAGATACTTATGTATCTTTAATAGCGAAAGATATTGTCGAAACATTAGAATCTAAATTCTTAATGTATTTCATAGAAGATCTTACTAAAAAGACTCATCCTAAAAGAATAATTATAGATGTTGTAACAGGAATAGAAGAAGAATCATTAGAATTTGTAGGTTTTAAGAAAATAAACAAATATTATATAAAAGAAATTGACAAATATAGATTAAATTTAGACGATACTATATTTGATAATGAAGGTTATATCATTTATCAAGGTAAGATGAAGGATATAAAATTTGGTTTATTTGGCTCAAATCGTAATGGTTGTGGTTGGATAAGTGCCTATAATTTATGTCGCATGCTTGGCAAAGATATCACAATGGAAGAGTGTGCTAAAGAATTATCTAAATTATCTATCTCTGGAAAACTATTAGGACAAGAAGTATTCACTTTATTCTATTGGCTTAAGAAAAAAGGTTTACCTGTAAAATTCTCTTTTTTATCAAAAGGCAATGGAATTAAACATATGAATGAAAGTAAATGTGGCATTTTATTATATACACATAAAAAAGGTTCTCATTATACTGCATATCGTAATATCGGTAATGGTTATCTACATTTTTATAATGCTGTATATGGTAAACAAAATCATATTATGAAAGCTGAAGATTTCTTTAAAAAATATGTATTATTACCAATGGCTATGGTTATATATGCGGAGTAATTATGATTAATACAATTGTAGATATAGATGAAATAGATTATATATATAAAGAAGATAAAAGTATTTTTGATAGTATCAAAAAAAGAGGTATCGCCATACCTGTTCAAGTTGAAAAATATGATAATAAATATAAATGTATTGATGGCAATAAAAGATTAACTGCTGCATATGAATTAAGTAAAGATGATATTAAATATAGAAAGATACCAATAATGATATTAAATGATTATAGTAAAGCAGGTAGTTCATTTTGGGGAAATACACAGAATAAGCATTGATTATGGAAAGATTACAAAAAGTAATAGCGGAAGCAGGCATAACTTCAAGAAGAAAAGCAGAAGAGCTCATCCTTAATGGCAAAGTTAAAGTTAATGGTAAGGTTGTTAAGGAATTAGGGACTAAAGTATCTTTTGAAGATGAGATAGAAGTAAATGGTGAACCTATTAATAAAGAAGAAAAGGTTTATTATCTTTTTAATAAACCTAAAAAGGTTATATGTTCAGTAAGTGATCCTCATAATCGCATAACAGTAAATGATTATTTTCGAGATATTAATAAAAGAGTATTTCCAGTAGGTAGATTAGATTATGAAACGACTGGCTTAATCATCATGACTAATGATGGTGAATTCGCCCAACAAATGATGCATCCTTCTAAACATATCGAAAAAACATATGAAGTCGAAGTGGAAGGAATTTTTACAGATAAAATGGCTAAGCATCTAACTAATGGAATTATGATTGAAGGTAAAAAAACATTGCCTGCGATAGTAGAAATAGCGCAGACATCAAAAAGAAAAAATATTTCTTTATTAAAGATCACAATATTTGAAGGACGAAATAGAGAAATAAGAAAGATGATGGAATATTTTAATTGCGATGTGAAAAGATTAAAAAGAATCCAATATGGATTCTTAACTTTAGGTAATCTTAGACAAGGTGAATATCGTAAACTTCGCAGTTATGAAATAAAGAAATTAATTAATCTTGTGAAGTGATAATACTAAGTCTTCATCAGGATCAATATAGATAGTTTGATAATGATTTAATTGGGCTGTACCTGGTTTACTACCAGGTATTTTTTTTAGTTCTTTAATATGACAATAATTTACAGGTACAGAACTAGAATATCTTCCTTGTGAATAATAAGCTGCAATATTAGCAGCTAAACGTAATTCTTCTTCATTAGGGTTATCATTATGAATAACTACATGAGAACCATGATAATCTTTGGCATGTAGCCATGTTTCATTTCTTTTAGATAAAGACCAAGTTAAATAATCATTTTGTAAATTATTTTTACCAAAAGAAATAATTGTTCCTTTATAGTCGATACTATTTATATTAATATTATTTTTCTTTTTATTTTTAGGATTCTTTTTCTGTTTAATATTTATATATCCACCTTGAATTAATTCTTCTTTAATTTCTAATGCGGTTTTAAAATCTGCTTGATTTAATTGTTCAATGATACCTTCGAAATAATCAATTTCTTTTTCGCAAATAGAGATTTGTTCTTCAATATAAACTTGTCCTTTTTTTAATTTATTATATTTTTGGAAATGTTTTCTAGCATTACTTTTCCCATCATATTTAGGATCTAAAGGGATAATAATATTTGTGTTTGATTCATAATCTAATAAGCTAATATTTGTTTCACCTTTAGTATCATTAATATTATATGTATATAATAATTCCCCATATGTTTTATATTTTTCACAATCCTTAGCTTCATCATATTCATTTAATAAGCGTGGTAATTTTTGTTTGTAATGCTTGAGATTCTTATTGGCGACATGGAAAACATCGCCAGCTATTTGTTTGATTCTTTCTTTTTCTTCTTTATGAAAATATAAAATATCTAATCCTTCAAAAAGAGAATATTCTTTATTCTTGCCAAGATGCTTTAATTCTATACAATGAAAAACAGCTTCATCATTATTATTGGCGATAAAACATGAATTAGAATCTTCTATTTCTTTCATGATATTAGGAAATTCTTCGCCATTTGAAATACGATATTCTACTTCTTTAGATAGAAAAGGTGAAAAACCTGAGAATTGTGATGTTAAAGAATTATTAGGATCAATTGTTGTATCTAGATATGGATTCTTTTTATTTTGGGCATCAGTTGGAATAAATTCAGCTCCTGGATGAATAGTTCTTCGACTATTTTCAAAAGGAGGTATCCTTTTTAAAGCATCTATTATTTTATTTTCATTATTAACTAATATGATATTGGCATATTTACCCATTAATTCAACATATAGATTTAGATATTCAATATCACCAATATTATTATGTCTTCTAATTCTTATATTTAACCATCTATCTAATTCATATTGATTAATAGATTCCATGAAACTTCCTTCTAAATATTTTCTTAATAGCATTGTGAAATTAGAAGGTTCATTAGGTGTTGGATAATTTTGTTTAGAAAAAAGAATGCGATTATATAAAGAATGTGTAGATATTAATAATTGTTCTTTACCATTACTACCATGAACTTGAAAAAGTATTTCCGTATTAGAAATATCCCATATTTTTTGTATTCTTAAAGGAAATGATTCTTGTAATTTAGGAATAATTTTAGAAAGAAATATACCGTCTAATGCCATAAATATTAACCTTAATAATAAATATTATATCACTTGGCATATGTTATAATCTTACTTAGTAATGGAGGACTTCATGAAAAAAGGTTTACTAATTGTATTAAGCGGACCATCTGGCGTGGGCAAAGGAACAATTCTAAAAGAATTGATGAAAGATGAATCTTTAAAATTATCTTATTCTGTTTCAATGACGACAAGAGATAAAAGAGAAGGTGAAATTGATGGTGTCAATTATCATTTTGTTAGCAAAGATAGATTTCTTGAAGCAATTGATAATGATGAATTATTAGAATATGCAGAATTCGTAGGTAATTATTATGGAACACCTTTAGATGAAGTTGTTAAATTAAGAGAAAAGGGTAGGAATGTTGTTTTAGAAATTGAAGTCCAAGGTTGTAAACAAGTACAAGAAAAAATAAATGAAGCTTTAACTATATTTTTAGTACCTCCATCTATGGAAGAATTAGAGAATCGTATTCGTGGACGTAAAACAGAACCAGAAGAAATCATTCAAGAACGTTTAGCTAAAGCTGAAAGAGAAATGAAAATGATGGATCAATATAAATATGTTATCTGTAATGATGATATTGATTTAGCAGTAGAAATAATATCAGTTATTATTAAACGCTATATGGAAAAGAATAGCTAATAATAAGAGGGGTAGCTATGCAAAGAATAAATAATAATTGGGAATTCGTAAGAAAATGGTCTGACGACTTTTTTAATGATGATTATGAAACAGAAAAAATAAGAATACCTCATACAGTTAAAGAAATACCTTTACATTATGCTGATCATTTGGATTATCAAATGATCTGTGGTTATAGACGAAAGATTTATATTAGTAGTGAGAATAAAGGGAAACATATTTTTTTACAGTTTGATGGAGCTGCTCATATTGCAACAGTTTATATTAATAAAAAAGAAATCTATATACATCGTAATGGCTATTCTGCTTTTAGGATTGATATTAGTGAATATGTTGATTATGGTAAAGATAATGATCTACATATCAAATTAGATACGACTGAAAATAAAGAGATACCTCCTTTTGGTTTTGTGATTGATTATTTAACATATGGGGGAATATATCGCGATGTATATATAGATATCAAAGAAGAGAATTATATTAGTGATGTATATATTACTACTCCTAAAATAAATATTATGGATATTGATATCGATTATTATGGCGATATTAATAATAAAGAATTAATAATAGAATTATATGATAGTGAAGATAATTTAGTTTTTAATACTAAGGCACCAACAAATAAAAAAACAATTAGAATTGAAGTAAATAATGTCAAAGCATGGTCTATTGATGCTCCTAATTTATATAAATGTAAACTATTATTCGATAAAGATATTAAAGAGGTTGAATTTGGATTTAGAGTAATTGAAATAGATAATAATAATTTATATTTGAATGGTAAGAGGATATTTTTGAGAGGATTAAATAGACATCAGAGTTATCCATATGTTGGATATGCTGTTTCAGATTCTCTGCAAATAGAAGATGCAAGAATATTAAAGGAAGAATTATTTGTAAATACTGTTAGGACATCACATTATCCACAAAGTCATGCATTCATTAGTGCTTGTGACAGACTCGGCTTATTAGTTTTTATGGAAATACCAGGATGGCAATATATAGGTGATGATAATTGGAAAGGCCAAGCAATTATTAATACGAAAGAGATGGTTTTAGAATATCGTCAACATCCAAGTATTATTATCTGGGGTGTTAGGATTAATGAATCTCAAGATGATGATGAATTATATTTTGAAACAAATAAGGTTGCCCATGAATTAGATAAAGCTAGATTTACTTCAGGCGTCAGATATATAGAGAATAGTTCTTTATTAGAAGATATATATTCTTATAATGATTTTTCTCATGATGGTAATACGCCAGGCGTGAAAAAGAAAAAGGAAGTAACTAGTTCAAATAAGCCTTTATTAATTACAGAATGTAATGGACATATGTTTCCTACTAAAGCATATGATAATTCTAAGCGAAGACAAGAACATGCTTTAAGACATGCAAGGGTTCTAAATGATGCAATGCAAGATGGTAATCATATAGGTTGTATTTCTTGGTGTATGTTTGATTATAATACGCATCAAGAATTTGGGTCAGGTGATAGGATTTGTTATCATGGAGTTCTAGATGCTTTTAGAAATCATAAGTTGGCAGCAAGCGTATATGCTTCACAAAATGATGATATACCAATTCTTGAAATAGGCAGCAGTATGGATATTGGTGATTATGATGCTAGTAATGTTGGCGATGTTTATGCTTTTAGTAATGCTGATGAAATAAGACTATATAAAAATGATGAATTTGTAAAAAGCTTTTCTACTAGCGATTATAAAGCACTTAAACATGGGCCAATTCTAATCGATGATACCATAGGCGAATTAATCAAAAAGAATGAAAACTTTAGTGATAAACAGGAAGAAATCATACATGATTGTATGTTGGCTGCTAAAGTATATGGTTTGGCTAATTTGCCATTAAAATATAAAGCGAAACTTGCTTATATTATGGCTCGTTATAAATTAAGCTTTGAAGAAGGCGTTCAATTATATACAAAATATGTAGGAGGATGGGGCGAAGGCTGTATTAAATGGCGCTTTGATGCTATCAAGGATAATAAAGTTGTCAAATCAGTAATAAAAGCTCCTAGTACTAAATTACATTTAGATATCAAAGTATCAAATAATTTATTAATTGATAATGATACTTATGATATGGCATTAGTAAGAATAAGATTATTAGATGAATATGATAATGTTGCCACTTATGCTCAGCTTCCCCTTAGACTAAGTGTCAAAGGAGAAATAGAAATAGTTGGGCCTGAGATTATTACTTTAGAAGGTGGCATGGGCGGTACTATCATAAAAACTAAAGGAATTGAAGGTTTTGGAACTTTATATATAAATGGTAATGAGATAAATGAAGAAATAGTCTTCAATATAGAAAGGGTATGATATGGGCTTTTCAAATAAAGAAAAGATAGCTTATGGCATTGGCGCTATAGGTAAAGATATGGTATATGCTTTATCAGCATCTTATGTAATGTATTATTATCAAGATATTTTAGGGTTATCTGCAACTTTTGTTGGTCTAATACTGATGGTTGCTAGAGTATTTGATGCGCTTAATGATCCTTTGATGGGTGTTATAGTAGCTAAAACTAAAAGTAAGCAAGGTAGATTTCGCCCATGGGTTTTATCTGGAACTATATTAAATGCTTTTGTTTTATATGCTTTATTTGCTGCTCCTAATTTAAAAGAAACTGGTTTAATGATTTATTTTTCAATTATTTATATATTGTGGGGTATGACATATACAATGATGGATATACCTTATTGGTCAATGATTCCAGCTGTAACTGACAATAGTAAAGATAGAGAGAGTTTATCAGTTATTGGTAGAACCTGTGCTGGAGTTGGTAATGCTTTAATAACAGTTGGTACTGTAATGTCGGTAGCTCTTTTAGGAGCTAATAATGAAAGATTAGGATTTAAACGTTTTGGTTTAATAATTGCAATAATATTTATCTTAACTGAATTATTATTATTCTTTGTTATTAAAGAAAAATCAACAGATAATAATATGAAAACAACAAGTGTCAAAGAAATGTTTAGATCTCTTTTTAATAATGATCAAGCTATGATAACAGTTATCACTATTGTATTAATCAATAGTGCATTATATATAACTTCTAATCTTATTATTTATTTCTTTAAATATGATATGGGTTATGCGTTAGGATCTAATAGTTGGATGGGTAATTATACTATCTTTAATTCTGTTGGAGGAGCTTCACAGATTTTAGGTATGATGCTTATTTATCCATTATTAAGAAAGAGATTTAGTAACACTCATATATTTAAGCTTTGTTTATGTACGGCAGTTTTAGGATATGGATTATTACTATTACTATGCCTATTAGGTTTTTCTAGTAATTTATTATTACTACTTATTCCTGGCATTTTAGTCTTTATGGCTAATGGAATATTAACTGTTCTTACAACAATTTTCTTATCTAATTCAGTTGATTATGGTGAACTTCAAACTGGGCATAGAGAAGAGTCTGTTATTTTCTCTATGCAAACATTTGTAGTAAAACTAGCATCAGGTGTAGCAGTATTCTTGACTGGTATTGGCTTAGATTTGATTGGTTTAGTTGGTAATACTAATGAGGGCGAAACTATCATACAACAATCACAATCTACTTTAACAGGACTAAGATTATTAATGACCATAATACCTATTATTGGTTTAGTTTTAGCTTTAATCATATTTATGAAAAAATTTATTTTAAATGATGAAAAAGTAGAAGAAATAGCTCTTCAATTAAAAGAAAGAAGAGAAGGTTAATATGAAATTTATAATTAATGCTTTATCTAATAAGAATAAAAATAGTTTACCTTTTGATTTACATGAAGGTATTAATACTATCTTAGTGCCTTTTGATAATGAAAAAATAATTTCTATAGAAGCAAAAGGTGAATATACCATGGAAGATGATGAAGTTGTTTTTATGAATGGTTATCAGACATGGAGTTCCTGTAGAGAATTGAGGAAAAATGAAAGGATGAGAGGAATAGATCATTTACCTAAAGCAATAATTGATAAATATTCTCTTGATCGCTATGCAGATTATCATTTTGTAAAATATGACAATAAAAAAGGATGTGCTCATGGATTTTCATATTGTTATTTTAGAAAAGGTAATAGATATCGCTTATTTGGTTCATTAGATGAAAACCCTGGATATACGATTTTTAGGAATAATGCAAATGATAATACTTTCTCTATTGTTAGAGATTGTGAAGGCATTGAATATAATGGGGACTATCATGCATTTGATTTATTCTATCGAGAAGGAAATGAGGAAGAAGTATTTGATGCATATTTTGAGGCTTTAGGTATTAAACCTAAAACAAATAATAAATTATGTGGTTATTCATCGTGGTATAACCATTATCAAGATATTGATGAGAATATGATAATGTCAGATTTGAATAATGCTCATAATATTTTAAATAAAGGTGATGTATTTCAAATCGATGATGGATGGGAACCATTTATTGGAGATTGGCTAGATACAGATAAGAATAAATTTCCAAATGGGTTAAAACCTATAATTGATAATATCCATGAAAAGGGCTATATAGCAGGATTATGGCTAGCACCTTTTGTGGCTGAAAAGAATAGTGAAATGTATAAAAAACATCCAAATTGGTTTTATTTAGTTGATAATAAGCCTTTTAAAATGGGCTGCAATTGGAGTGGTTTTTATGCATTAGATATAGATAATGAAGAAGTAAAAGATTATTTAACAAAAGTTTTTGATAAAGTATTTAATGAATGGAAGATTGATTTAGTTAAATTAGATTTCTTATATGGAGTTGCACCATTTGGTAATAATAAAGAAACTAGAGCCTCTAGAATGATTAGAGCATGTAAATGGTTAAGAGAGTTATGCCAAGATAAATTAATACTTGGATGTGGTGTTCCACTATGGCCAACTTTTGGCTTATTTGAATATAGCAGAGTTAGTTGCGATGTTTCCTTAGACTGGGATGATAAATTACATATGCGTATTATTCATAGAGAAAGACCATCAACTAAGCATGCAATTTCTACTTCGTTTGCGCGCCGTCAGTTAAATGGTAGAGCTTTTATTAATGATCCAGATGTTTTCTTTTTAAGAGATGAAAATTTAAATCTAAATGTTAATAGAAAAGATTCATTAGCTAAATTTGATGCGCTTTTTGGAGGAGTATTTATGACTAGTGATGATTTATCTTTATTAGATCAGAAGAAGATTGATGCTTATTTAAAATATCGAAAACTATTAGAAGCTAGAGTTTTAGAAGCTGAATATAATGAACATATGAGAGTCTTATATGAATTAAATGATGAAAGGTATGAAACATTATTATTCTAAATATGAAAAAGGTAAAAATAACGGTTAAAAAAATAATTATTCATGAAGATTTAATAGAAGAATATGAGAATAAAGTAGAGCATGCTTGTCTAATGAAAGTAGATGATTCTTTTATTAGTGAAGATGCGATGATACCAAAAGGTTTTTGTGAAAGTGCATGGATATCTTTATATCCTTTTGTTTTTGCATTAGCAAGTGGTAGCAATAATATATATGATAATTGGATGAAGAATAAAAATACTGCAATGATTTCATGTAATGATGGTTTTAGACCAGTAAGTTTTTATTTAGAAGCTTTTGAATAAATTATTAATAATTAGGATATTTATCTAGAATATATTACAAATAAAAAGCATTGCTTGAATCAGCAATGCAATTTTTATTATCTGTTATAGAATTCGACAATTAATGCTTCTGTAATATCTTGATTTAATTCAGATCTTTCAGGTAAGCGTACATATACACCTTTTTTATTTTCTGCATCAACTTCTACATATGCAGGAGGTGTCACTTTCATTTCTAAAGCCTCATTTACAACAGCTAAGTTTTGTGATTTTTCTTTGAAAGAGATTGTGCTTCCAGGTTTGATAATAGCACTTGGTACATTTAGTTTCTTTCCATTAACTAAGATGTGACCATGGTTAACTAATTGTCTAGCAGCACGTCTAGTTCTAGCAAATCCCATACGATAAACTAAGTTATCTAATCTACTTTCAAGTAAGAATAGGAAGTTTGCACCAGCCATACCTTCCATTTTTGAAGCTTTTTCAAATAAGTTATGGAATTGTCTTTCATTTAATCCATACATATAACGAACTTTTTGTTTTTCTTGTAATTGTTCGCCATAACCACTTAATTTAACTCTTTTTGTTGGTCCGTGTTGACCTGGGAAATATGTTCTTCTATCTTTACCATTCTTTCCCTTTGCGAATTCTTCACCTGTTTCTAAAACAGAGAAGCGATAGCGACGTGATTTTTTCCACATCGGTCCTGTATACCTTGCCATGTTTTTCCTCCTTTAGTAATACTTGGCCATAAGTACAGGTACAGATCATCTTTAAACAGGGTGTTATTGTAAATCTTTTCGCTTTCGAGCAAAGTTACTAAGATACAGCCGCATGTCAATAACGCCTTATGTAAGACTCTGTATGCTGCGATTTATGCTCAAATATACTAGCATTTATAACTTAATAAAGTCAATAAATAGCTATAAAGAAATTATGGTAAAATAGTAAAGATATTGAAAGGAGTACATGTATGGATAGTTTTCTTCGTTTTATTTCAGATTTAAGAGTTGTAATTGCGATTGCGGTTATTGTTGCGATTTTAATTATATGGCTAATCATACATCGCGTTAAAACCAAAAGATTCTATAAAGAATTAGATGAATTAGAAGCGCAATATAATTTATTGAAAGGTATTCCTATTTCATTAAAGATGAATAAGGCAGTAGCTATGTCTAAAGTCGATGAAGCATCATTGGAAAGAGTTAATAATGCACAAGATGATTTTAATAATGTTCAAAATGATATAGCTAAGATAACAGCAGATATTTCTGAAGCTAATGATTTAATTGAAGCAGGTAAAATGTCTAAAGCTGATGTTTTAATGAAAGAAATAGAAAAAGAATTAAAACAAGCTGATGAATCTGCTAAAGGATTAGAATCATATTTAGATGAATTATTAGCTAAAGAAACAGCGCAGAGACAAGAAGTAAATGATTTCAAATCTAAATTCAGAGCTTTAAAATATCAAGCCCAAGAAAATGCTGCAAGCTTAGCTTTTACATGGCCAATTGTTGAACAAAAAGTTTATGATACAGAGAAAATGTTTTCTACTTTTGAAGAGTGGATGTACTCTAATGATTTTGATAAAGCTAATGCTGAATTAGAACATATTAAAACTAATATTGGTGAATTAGATGATATGTTAGAAAATTTACCAACATTAATTCAAGATGCTAAAGGTGTCATACCTAAGATGGCAGAGAATTTACATAAGAATTATGTTGAAGAAAGAAAAAGAGATGTTTATCTAAAACATCTAAATGTTGAAGATAATTTAACTGTTATGACAGGCGCACTTAAAGAAGATATCAAGACAATGAAATCTGGAAGTACGCTTGGTGTTAAAGAACATCTTGAAGATTATAAAGAAAGAATCGCTCAATTAACTGATGCCGTTAATAATGAAGGTGTAGCATTTGATGAATTAAAAAATATTATTACTGAAAATGAATCTTTAAATAAAGATGTCATAAAGAATCTAGATTATGTTAATACTGGCTTTGCGAAACATGCAGAAAGATTTGGCTTAGGCGAATTAAGTAATAGTCTTGAAGAAGAGAATACGAAATTCGAATTATTAAAGAATAAAAAAGAAGAAGTTGATAAAGTATTAAATACTAATGATGTTCCTTCTACTGCTAAATTACAGGAATTTAAGAATTATCATAAAGAATTAGGTGATCTAAATCGCAATATTCTTGCGACTAGAGAAAAGATCGAAATGGCTACTGGAGATGAAACAAGAGCCAAAAAACAATTACTTAAATTACAAGCTGTCATTAATACAATGAAAGTTAAATTACGTAAATTTAGACTTCCTAATATTAGTGAAAAATATGAAGAAGATATGAATGTAGCTAATGATTATATTTCTAAATTACAAAATTTAATGGATGAAACACCATTAAATATGCAACTATTAAATTCAACATTATCTGAAGCATTGAATTATATTTATAAACTATATAATGAAGTTAATAATGTTGTAGGAACAGCACAAATGGTAGAAAAGACAATCGTCTTTGGTAATAGATATAGATCTACATATGCTGATATCGATTCTCAACTAACACGCTCTGAGTTGTCTTTTAGAAATGGTGAATATACACAAGCTTTGACTACTGCTATTGCTACAATAGAAAAGATTCATCCAGGTAATTATGAATCGATGATAAAGGAGAATTCAAAAAGTGCAAGCTAGAATTTATTTTGATAATGCTAGTACGACCAAGATTAATCCTGAAGTTTTAAAAACTTATGAGAAACTATTAGAAAACTATTACGCCAATAGTGAGTCTTTATATAACGAAGGTAATGAAATAAGAAATATGCTTGATAAGTCGCGTGCGCAGATAGCTGACTTATTAGGTGTTAATAATGAAGAAATAATTTTTACTAGTGGTGCTTCTGAAGCTAATGCTAGCGCTATTAAAGGTGTCGCTTTTTCATTCCCCAATAAAAAACATATCATTACAACAACTATAGAGCATTCAAGCGTATTATTTGCATGTAAACAAATGGAAGAAGTTTTTGGATATGAAGTTACATATCTACCAATAAATAAAGAAGGTTTAATTGATTTAGAGACATTAAAAAAAGCTTTAAGAAAAGATACTGTTTTAGTTACGATAATGCATGTTAATAATGAGATTGGTTCAATCTTACCAATTAAAGAAATAGCTGAATATGTAAAATTAAATAGTGAAGCTTATATGCATGTTGATTGCACACAATCAATTGGCAAAATAGATGTCGATATGCGTAATATTGATTTAGCTTCCTTTAGTGCTCATAAAATACATGGACTAAAGGGTAGTGGTGTATTGATGAAGAAAAAACATGTACCTTTTGTAGAACTTATTGTAGGTGGCGAGCAGGAATTTGGTTTAAGAGGCGGAACTACAAATGCGATTAGTGATATAGTCTTAGCTAAAACATTAAGATTAGCAATGGAAAATAAAGATAAATTATTTGAACATGCTAAGATATTACAGAATTATGCAATAAGTAAGTTAGAAGAAATAGATGGTATTTTAATAAATAGTCCAAAGAATAATATACCTTGTATAATAAATTTCTCTTATGAAAAGATACCAAGCGAAGTTATGCAAAATGCACTAAATGAAAGAGGCTTTATGGTAAGCGCAAGAAGTACTTGCGAAAGTAAGAATAACTATAGTTATGTAATAAAAGCAATGGGTTATTCTGATACAAGAGCTTCTTCATGTATACGTTTGAGCTTTGGCTTAGAAAATAATAAAGAGGAAATTGATTTGTTTTTAGAGGCATTAAAAGAGATAATTAAACAGTATGGTTAAATATGATACAGTCTTAATTCGATTTGGGGAATTAAGTACTAAAGGTAAAAATAGAAAAGATTTTATTCAAAAGCTTTATATGAATATAAAGAATACTTTTAATGATATTGATGATTTTACTTATCGTAAAACGCATGATCGTATTTATATAAGCTTTGAAGGAGATTATCAAGACTTGATAACAGAAAGATTAAAGAAAGTCTTTGGTATAAGTTCTTTTTCTTTTACTAAAAAAGTAGATTCTAAATATGAAGAAATAGAGAATACATGTTTAGAAATAGCTAAAGAAAGCGAGACTAAATCTTTTAAGATAATAGCACGTAGACAAGATAAAACTTTTCCTTTAAATAGTGATATAATCAATCGCAATATTGCCTCGACGATATTAAAGAATACAGATTTAAAAGTTGATGTTCATGAACCAGATTTACCAATTAGAATTGAAGTCCAAAAAGAATTAACATATATAACAACACAAAAGATATTAGGAGCAGGAGGATATCCTGCAAATATGAATGGCAAAGTATTATTACTATTATCAGGTGGTATAGATTCTCCGGTAGCGTGTTATGAATTAATGAAAAGAGGCTTAAAAGTAGAAGCTATTCATTTTGCGGCTCCACCATATACAAGCGAGAATGCAAAAAATAAAGTATTAACACTGGCTAAGATGCTTAGTGAATATCAATTTGATATGCATGTACATATTATTCCTTTTACTGATTTACAATTAGAAATATATAGAGTAGCTAAAGATCCTTATGCGATAACTTTGATGAGAAGAATGATGTTTAGAATTGCTGAAAAAGTAGCTAAAGCTAATAATTGTTTAGCTATTGCAAGCGGGGAAAGCGTAGGGCAAGTTGCTTCACAGACTTTAGAAAGCATTAATACAATAAATGATGTTGTTCATATACCAGTATTAAGACCATTAATATGCTTTGATAAAATTGAAATAATAGATTTAGCTAAAAAGATAAATACATATGAGACATCGATATTGCCTTATGAAGATTGTTGTACAATCTTTGACCCTAAAAATCCAGTAACTAAACCAAATATAGAAAAATGTGAATATTATGAAAGCCAATTCAATTATCTAGAAATGATTGAAGAGGCAATCAATAATGAAGATATAAAGAAAGTAATATTTACAAGAGAAAAGGAGGATTATTTATAATATGGCTAAAATAAGTAATGAATTATTAAGAAAACTAGAATCTCTCACGAAAGCTATCACAAAGCTTCAAGAAGATGAGTTTATTAGTTTAGTTAATAGTATTTCAACCGAAATAGAAAAGAATGATGATATTAATACTGCTAAAAAATTGAAAATATATTCTGCAATTACAAGTTTATCCAATTGTCCTGAAGATGATCGTGGTAAATTCTTAGAGAAAGTTATTAAACTAGTTCGCTAAGAATATAAATTGAATAAAAATCTAATTGACTATAGATATATTTACGAGTATTATTGATACGTTATCGACCCTTTTAATTATGGGTCTGTAACCGCTCAAAAAAGGGTTAAGTACAAGATTGTCCCCTTAATGGCGCGTCTTAAGATAAATGTTAGGAGGTGTTGATATGTACGCAATTATCGAAACAGGCGGTAAACAACTTAAGGTGGAAAAAGGAGATACTATTTTCGTTGAGAAGCTTGAAGGCGAAGAAGGCGATGAAGTTGTATTAGACAAAGTAGTATTAGTTAGTGATAAGTCCACTGTTGTTGGTACACCATATGTAGATGGTGCTAAAGTTACTTGTAAGGTTCTTAAGCAAGGAAAAGAAAAGAAAGTTATTGTCTTTAAGTACAAACAGAAAAAAGGATCTACAAGACGTAAACAAGGACATCGTCAACCATATACAAAATTAAGCGTAGAAGCTATTGAGGCTTAAGATGATAAAAATCAACTTCACTAAGAGAGCTAACCATTATATAAAAGTTAGGGCTAATGGACATGCAAATAGTGATGAATATGGTGAAGATCTCATATGTGCAGCAGTCTCATCTATCATGTTTGGAACATGTAATGCATTAAATATGATTACAAAGATCAATGATATTGAAATATTAGATAATGAAATAATCATTGATGTAAAAAAGCCTACACATGATACAGATGTCATTCTCGAAACTCTAAAAATACAATTAGAGACAATCAGGGAAGGCAACAAAAAAAATATACGCATAAAAGAAATGGAGGAATGAAATATGGAATATACATTAGATATTCAATTCTTTGCTAGTAAAAAGGGTGTATCTTCTACAAAGAATGGACGTGATTCAGCAGGTCGTAGACTTGGTGCTAAAAAAGCAGATGGTCAATTCGCTACAGCCGGTTCAATTCTATATCGTCAAAGAGGTACTAGAATTTATCCGGGTAAAAATGTTATGAAGGGTGGCGATGATACATTATTTGCGACTATATCTGGTATTGTTAAATACGAACGTTTAGGTAAGGATCGTAAACAAGTTTCTGTTTATCCAGCTAATTAGCATATAGATAACTCCTATTAGGAGTTATTTTTTTGGTAGAATAGTATAAGTAATGATAGATTTAGTTAAATTACATGTTAAAGCCGGTGACGGTGGAAGAGGTTGTGTTGCATGGCGCCACGAAAAATATTATCCAAATGGCGGGCCTTTTGGCGGCGATGGTGGTAAAGGTGGTGACATTTATTTTGTTGTAGATACAAATGAGACAACTTTAACCAAGTTACGTTATACCAAAAAGATTAAAGCAGGTAATGGGATGCCTGGATTAACTAAAAAAATGCATGGTAAATCAGGTGATGATGTTTATGTTAAAGTTCCGCTTGGCACAATGGTAAGAAATGCGAATAATAATGATTTATTAGCTGATTTATGTGAGACTAATCAAGAAGTATTAATCGCTAAAGGTGGTAAAGGCGGTTTAGGTAATATGCATTTTGCGACAGCCCGAAATGATACTCCTGAATATGCTCAGCCAGGTGAGGTTGGAGAAAGTTTTGATTTAGTTTTAGAACTAAGATTATTAGCTGATGCTGGTCTTATTGGCTTTCCTTCAGTTGGTAAATCAACATTTTTATCTGTTGTCTCTAGAGCTAATCCTGAAATAGCTGATTATCCTTTTACTACAATAGAACCTAATATTGGAGTGGTATCTTTACCTGATGATAGAAGCTTTGTATTAGCTGATATGCCTGGCTTAATTGAAGGAGCGAGTGAGGGTAAAGGACTTGGGCATGATTTTTTAAGACATATTAAAAGATGTAGAGTATTGATTCATGTAATTGATATGAGCGGGGAAGCGAGAAATCCAATTGAAGCTTATGAAATCATTAATAAAGAATTAAAAGATTATGATTTAGATTTAGAGAAAAAGCCACAGATTGTTGTAGCTAATAAAATGGATGATGAATATGCGGATATGTATTTAGAAGAATTTAAGAATAAATATCCTGAACTAAATATATATGAAATATCTGCGATAAAGCATGAAGGTATTGATAAAGTACTATATGCTGCAATGCAAGAGATAGAAAATAGTAAGAAATATGAAAAAGAACAGAATTTAGATATACAAAAAGAAGAAGTTGTTGTATATCGTTATGAAGCTAAAAAGCCTAGCTATCAAATAATTAATCTAGGTAAGAATAAATGGAAAGTTGAATCACAAAAAATAGATCATTTAGTTGATAGTGTTAATTTTGATAATGAAACTGAAGTATATCAATTTGCGATGACATTAAGAAAATTAGGTATAGAGAAAGCTTTATATGAAGCAGGTGTACGTGATGGTGATGAAGTCATCATTGGTACATATATAATGGAATATAAGGAGTAATTATGATTGCACTAATAAAAGGTAATGTTGTTTCTTATACAAGTGATAAAGTGGTTATTGAAACTAATGGAGTTGGTTTTGAAGTCTTTTATCCACATACTAATGAATTACATTTACATGAAGATATAAGTATTTATACATATATGCATGTAAGTGAAAATGATATTAATCTTTATGGTTTTTCTTCTCTAGAAGAAAAAGAATTATTCTTACGTTTAATATCTGTAAAAGGTATTGGTCCTAAAATCGCAATGAATGCTTTAACGAGTCATACATATAATGAAATAGTTATAGCTATTGAACAAAGCAATGTAGACTTTTTAAAGAAAATGCCTGGTATTGGTAATAAGAGCGCATCCCAAATAGTTTTAGATTTAAAAGGTAGATTAGTTCCAACTGAAGTAAATGTCAAAAAGAAAGATGATAATTTATCGCAGCCAGCCCGTGATACTTTAGAAGCATTAAAAAATCTTGGTTATAAACAAGGGGATTTGAATTCTATCCTATATATATTTAATGAAAACCCAAATCTAAGTACAGAAGAGTATTTGCGCTTAGCTTTAAGGGCTATTAGAAAGTAGGAAGATTATGTCAGAGAATAATAGAATTGTATCAAGTGAAAGCGATGAAAATGAAAAGTCTATTGAAGCTACTATTCGTCCTAAATCATTAGATGAATATATAGGTCAAGATGCTATAAAAGATAATTTGAGAATATATATTAAAGCAGCTAAAGATAGAGATGAATCATTAGATCATATGCTTGTATATGGTCCTCCGGGCTTAGGTAAAACAACATTAGCTTTTATAATAGCTAATGAAATGTCTTCAGCTATTAAGGTTGCTTCAGGACCAAGCATTACTAAAGCTGGTGATTTAGCATCAATATTATCTGTATTAGATCCAGGTGATGTTTTATTCATTGATGAAATACATAGATTACCAAAGAATATAGAAGAAGTTCTATATTCAGCTATGGAAGATTATGTAATTGATGTAATGATTGGTGGCGATAGTTCTTCAGCTGCACGCAGTATACGTTTAGAATTGCCTCCATTTACTCTAGTTGGTGCTACAACTAGAGCAGGTGATTTATCATCACCATTAAGAGCGCGTTTTGGGATAGTTAATAAACTTGATTATTATTCTAATGATCAATTAGCTAATATTGTCAGAAGAAGTGCTAATGTGCTCGATGTTGAAATAGATGATGATTCTATTATTGAGATTGCGAAAAGAAGTAGAGGTACACCGCGTATCGCAAATAGATTATTAAGAAGAGTTAGGGATTTCGCACAAGTATTAAATAATGGTTATATTTCTCATGACATTACTAAAGATGCTTTAGAAAGATTACATGTTGATGAGTTAGGCTTAGATGAAGTAGATATAAGATATTTAAGAGGTATTATTGAAAGATTTGATGGGGGCCCAGTAGGCCTTGAATCTTTAGCTAATGCTATTAGCGAAGAAACAACTACATTAGAAGATGTATATGAACCATATCTTATCCAAGAAGGTTTTATTAATCGTACTAATAGAGGTAGAGTTGCTACCCAAAAAGCATATGATCATTTAAATATTCAAAGACAAGGAACTTTATTCTAATGACACCACAGGAAGAAAAAAGAATATATAGATTAAGAAAAATAATATATTTATTAATGGTAATAATGATAGAAATAGTAGTATATACATTACTATATGTTGTTTTTTCTTTGATTAATTATTTACATGAATTCAATCCATATTTAAGATTTATTATTCTGATAGTATTCTTTCCTCTTAGTTATTACATTACGAGTTATTTAGCTCATAGTAAGTTAGTTGATGAAGTTGTTAATGGCTTATAATAGCTCATAAAACTAGTATTTATTTAATTTGTGATATAATTCTATAAATGGGTAAAACCATCTATATTTTATTACGCTATGAAAGAATTATATTTGAAAAAAAAGAATAATATTATTCTTAAACTAATATTAGTATTAGCACTTTTTATGTTATATTCATCAATTTTGACATCTTTAATCAAAATGAGTGCTTCTTCTTTAGCTGTTAATGCTAGCGAATATGTAGTTAGATCATATTCAAGAGTTACTGAATTACCAAGTATTAAAGCAGAAATTGATGAAGCTGAGATGGAAATAATAGATATATATCCACGTAAATATGCATATTTTAATACGCAAGTTTTAACTTCTCTTGATGCTGTGGCTCCTGCAGCTACTGAAATAAATAAAAGAGATATCTTATATATTATTGAAAGCGATGAAGAGTATTCTAAAGTAATCACTCAAGATGGAATTGTTGGTTATATTAATTCTAGTTTTGTGAGCGATACTTTAGCTATGATTTTTGATGATGTTAGTGAGATTTATTATTCTGATGGTGAATTAAAAATACTAGATGCTCCATTTGATAATGCTAGAGAAATTAAAACATTAGAAGAAAATGTTGAAATCGAAATAGTGGGAAAGAATGATTTACAATATTGGAAAGCGGAATATGAAGATTTAGTTGTTTATGTAGATAAAGATCATTTATTAGCTGAACCTAAACCAACGCCAACTCCAACGCCTGTTCCTACACCAGAAGTGGTATCCTATAATCCTCCTGTTTCTAATTATAATGGTGCAGTATTAACACCATGGGCAGGAACAATCATGGGACCTAGTGGTAAGGAAACTTATTATAATCTTAATATGAGTGGGGTTATAGCAATAATGCAAAGAGCAGGTTATAAC
>CACZTC010000028.1 GCA_902784015.1 uncultured Erysipelotrichaceae bacterium
TTAAGTCCTGATCAATTCGCAAGTAATGAATTATTAAAAGATGAAATTAATAATGTTTTATCTGGATTAAGTGAAAGAGAAGAAAAAGTATTAAGATTAAGATTTGGCTTAGTTGATGGTAGAAATAGAACTTTAGAAGAAGTAGGTAAAGAATTCAATGTAACACGTGAAAGAATTAGACAAATTGAAGCTAAAGCTCTACGTAAACTAAAACATCCTAAACGTGCTAAACGTTTAAAAGATTTTTATGATAAATAAAAGATTAGAAACAATAGCTCATATGATACAAAAATGCATGGTTGCGGCTGATATTGGTACAGACCATGCTTTTCTTCCTATCTATCTAATTGAAAATGGTATTGCAGAAAAGGTAATAGCTAGCGATATTAATAAAGCCCCTTTAGATAGTGCTTTAAAGAATATAAAAAGTAGGCAATTAGAAGATCGAATTGAATTAGTATTATCTGATGGCTTAAGTAATATTAATGAAGATTGTGATGTAATAATAATTGCGGGAATGGGCTTTTATACATGCAATCATATATTAGATGAAGCAGATGAAAAATTAGATAATTGTAAACAAATCATAATTGAAGTTAATAAAGATGTGGATAAATTAAGAAAATACCTAAGTGATAATGATTTCATCATAAATAATGAAGAATTTATTAGAGAAAAAGGACATGATTATATAATTATTGATGCTAAAAAAGGAAAGCATCATGATTTAAATGAAAAAGAGATATTATGTGGGCCTATTCTAATGCAAAAGAAGAATAAAGATTATTTAGAATATGTTAAAAGGCAAATAGAAAAAATAGATTTTATTATTAATAAAGAAACAGATAAAGATAGAATTAATAAATTAGAAATAATTAAAAAATATTGGCAAGAAATATAAAAAAATGTTACCTAAGTAACATCTTAACCAATAGAATTAATTGCTTTTGCTAAACGGCTCTTTTGACGAGCTACATAATTCTTTTTCTTAATGCTTGATACTAATGCTTTATCAAGAGCCTTATTAACTTCATTGTATGCTTTTGTAGCAGCATCTTTATCACTAGCTTCAACAGCTGCTAATACTTTTTTAATAGCTGTTTTTAATTCACTTTTTTGGCCAGCTTTAGCTCTTTGAGTTTTAAGATTAGTCAAGGCACGTTTCTTTTGAGATTTAATATTAGCCATGCATTCCTCCTAATTTACGCAAAAATGATTATAGCAAAGCACTTTTAGAAATGCAATAATATCCTTAAGTTTGTATAATTAACTGGGAGTAATTATTTATGAATGATTTAAGAGTAGTATTTTTTGGGACACCTAAATTCGCTTGCGCTGTTTTAGAAACATTAATACAAGAAAACTATAATGTTGTAGCTGTTGTTTCGCAAGCTGATAAGCCAGTAGGAAGAAAACAGATAATTGAAAAAACTCCAACTCATATTGTGGCTGATAAATATAATATTCCTACTGTTCAACCATTAAAACTAAGAGAAGAAATTGATAAAGTATTAGCTTATGATCCAGATTTAATAATTACATGTGCTTATGGACAGATTATTCCTGAAGTTATTTTAAATTATCCAAAATATGGGTGTTTGAACATTCATCCTTCATTATTACCTAAATATCGTGGTGGAGCACCGGTGCATCGCGCAATTATGAATGGTGATAAAGAAACAGGCGTATGCTTGATGGAAATGGTTAAAGCCATGGACGCAGGTAGAGTATATGCTGTTGAAAAAGTAGATATCAATGAAGATATGACAACAGAAGAATTAAATATTATTTTAGAAAAAGTAAGTAGCGAATTAATCATTAATTATTTACCTAAATATTTAAATAATGAACTTGAAGGTATGATTCAAGATGAGGATAAGGTTGTCTTAGCTAAAAATATATCTAAAGAAGAAGAATTAGTATTATTCGCAAATGAAGATATTAATGAAATTTATAATCATATTAGAGCTTTAATTGATTGGCCAATTGCTTATGGATTATTAGATAATAAAAGGGTTAAATTTTATAAAGTACGCAAATCAATTATTAATCATACATATCATAATGGTGAAATTATTGATTTTGAGAATAATAGTATGAATATTGCATGCAATAATGGTATATTACATGTATTTGAACTTCAATTTGAAGGTAAAAATAAAATGGATGCTAAAGCATTTTATAATGGTTTAGGTAAAAACTTGATAGGACATATATTTGAATGATGAAACAAGAAAACATACGTAACTTTTGTATTATTGCGCATATTGACCATGGTAAATCAACATTAGCTGATAGAATTTTAGAATTAACTGAAACAGTGACACAGCGTGATATGAAAACTCAACTCTTAGATGATATGGAATTAGAAAGAGAAAGAGGTATCACAATTAAGCTTAATGCTGTGCAATTGAAGTATCATGCTAAAGATGGCGAAGACTATATCTTTAATTTGATTGATACACCAGGACATGTCGATTTCGCATATGAAGTATCTAGATCTTTAGCAGCATGTGAAGGTGCGATTTTAGTCGTTGATGCAACTCAAGGTGTTCAAGCCCAAACATTAGCTAATACATATCTTGCTTTAGATAATGATTTAGAAATAATACCAGTTATCAATAAAGTTGATATGGCTAATGCCGACATTAATAGAACAAAAAGAGAAATAGAAGATATTATTGGCTTGGATTGTAGTGATGCTCCTTTGATTAGCGCAAGAACAGGAGAAAATGTTGAACAAGTTTTAGAACAAATAGTATCAAAAATACCTGCTCCTAAAGGAGATATAGATAAACCATTAAAAGCTTTAGTATTTGATTCTTTTTATGATGTATATAGAGGCATAATTGCTTTAGTAAGAATTAGAGAAGGGGCAATCAAATTAGGTGATAATATTCGTTTTATGGCAACTAATGCTGAATATGATGTATTAGAACTTGGTATAAGAAATCCTAATGAAGTCAAAGTAGATTCATTAAAAGCAGGTGATGTAGGATGGTTATCAGCTAGTATTAAATCTATTCAAGATGTTAGAGTTGGTGATACTTTAACTTTAAAGAATAATCCTGCAGATAAACCTTTAGAAGGATATAGAAAACTTAATCCAATGGTATATTGCGGCTTATATCCTAGTGATGCTGATAAATATGATGATTTACATGAAGCTTTAGATAAGCTCCAACTAAATGATGCATCTTTAATATATGAGCCAGAAACATCTCAAGCCCTTGGCTTTGGTTATCGTTGTGGCTTTTTGGGCTTATTACATATGGATGTAATTCAAGAAAGATTAGAAAGAGAATATAATCTAGATTTAATTGCGACGGCACCTAGCGTTATATATCATGTTTATTTAACAGATGGAACGATGTTAGAAATAGATAATCCTGCTAAAATGCCAGATAGTTCAAGAATTGATCATATGGAAGAACCATATGTTAGAGCTAATATTATGGTGCCTGATACTTATATAGGTGCGGTTATGGACTTATGTCAAAATAAACGTGGCATTTATATTGGAATGGATGTAATCGATACTGGCCGTAATACTTTAATATATGAAATACCTTTATCAGAGATTATTTATGATTTCTTTGATCGTTTAAAATCTTCTTCAAAAGGATATGCATCTTTAGATTATGAATTGATAGGTTATAAAAAAGAAGATTTAGTAAAGATGGATATAATGCTTAATGGTGAAGTAGTAGATGCTTTATCAGTAATAATCCATCGCTCTGAAGCATATAAAAGAGGATCAGGTATTACGATAAAGCTAAAAGAATTAATTCCAAAGCAACAATTTGAAATACCTGTACAAGCTGCTATTGGAGGCAAGATAATAGCACGTACAAATATCAAATCTTTACGTAAAAATGTATTAGCTAAATGTTATGGTGGCGATATTTCGCGTAAGAAGAAATTATTAGAAAAACAAAAGGAAGGCAAAAAGAGAATGAAATCTGTTGGTTCTGTGGTTATTCCTCAGGAAGCTTTCATGTCTGTTTTAAAAGTTGATGATGACCCTAAAAAATAATTGTGATTATTTATATCTTCATGTGCCATTTTGTAATAATATTTGTGGATATTGTGATTTTGTAAGAACTATAAATAATGAATCTTTAGTAGATAAATGGCTTGAAGCATTAAAAATAGAAATAGATAGTAATAATATTAATCCTAATTTAAACACTATTTATATTGGGGGTGGAACGCCATCTTGTTTGAGTATTGATCAACTTGAAAAGCTTTTTTTATATTTATCTCCATATTTATCAAATGTTAAAGAATATACTATTGAAATTAATCCTGAATCAATAACTATAGATAAATTGGAACTAATGAAAAAATATGGTATTAATCGTATTAGTGTTGGTTATCAATCTAATGATGATAAAATGTTATCTTTTTTGGGTAGAAAACATACATACTTAGATACTGTTAAAGCCATTAATAATATTAAAGAAGTCGGAATAAATAATATTAGTTTAGATATTATATATGGTTTACCTAATCAAAATATGGCTGATTTAAAAAGTTGTATTCATGATGCACTTATATTAAAGCCTACTCATATATCTTTATATTCACTTCAAATTGAAGAGAATTCTATATTCTATAAAAATGGTATTAGCAATATTGATGCTGAATTAGAAGCTGATATGTATGAATATATTAGAAATGTTTTAGCAGATAATGATTATCTTCAATATGAAATATCTAATTTTTCTAAATATGGTTATGAAAGCATTCATAATAAAGCATATTGGAATTATGAAGATTATTATGGTATTTCTTGTGGCGCAAGTGGCAAAGAGAATCATCGTCGTTATGATAAAACAAATAATATTTATTCTTATATCGAGAATCCTTTAGAAAGAGATTATATTGAATTAAATAGAGAAGATGAAATATTTGAATATATTATGATGGGTTTAAGAAAAGTGGAAGGAATAAATATTAAATCATTTTATGAAACTTTTAATATAAATATATTTGATATATATAAAGAGATTATTGATAAACATATCAATAATGGAAATATTATTGTTAATGATAATATAGCTTGTAGCTATAAAGGTTTAGCTATCTTAAATGAGATATTGATTGATTTTTTTTAATATCATTGCAATAAAGAAGGAATGGTGCTATTCTAAATAAGCTTTTATCTAGGTTATTCGCATCCTCGACGATTAACTTGGGTAAGATGCGATAGAAAGGAAGAGGAAAATGTTATCTAAAGAAAAGATTGCTGAAATCGCTAAAGATTTTGGACGTTCTGCTAACGATACAGGTTCTGTAGAAGTTCAAGTTGCATTATTGACTGCTCAAATTAACTCATTAACTGAGCATATGAAAGCCAATAAAAAAGATTATTCTTCTAACCGTGGTTTATTAAAGATGGTTGGTCGTAGAAGAAAAATGCTTGAATATCTTAAGAAAGAAGATGTTAATCGTTATCGTGAATTAGTTCAAAAATTAGGCTTAAGAAAGTAAGAATACTCAATAGAGTATTCTTTTTATATAATTAAAGTATGGCATACATAGATTTTAAGAATGTACATAAAGTTTATCATGTTGGAGAAGTTGATATACTTGCTTTAGATGGAGTTGATTTTTCTATTAATAAAGGTGAAGTTGTTATTATTGCAGGGGCTAGCGGAGCAGGTAAAAGTACAATATTAAATATATTAGGAGGAATGGATACACCAACTTCAGGCATAATAAATGTTGATAATATCAGAGTAGATAATATGAGTGAAAAGGAATTAACTGATTATCGAAGATTTGATATTGGTTTTGTTTTTCAATTCTATAATTTAGTACAAAATTTAACAGCTTTAGAGAATGTCGAATTAGCAACAGAAATATGTAAGAATCCTTTAGATCCTAAAGAAGTATTAGATGCAGTTGGCTTAAAAGAAAGAATTAATAATTTTCCTTCACAATTATCAGGTGGCGAACAACAGCGTGTCGCTATCGCTAGAGCTTTAGCTAAAAGACCAAAATTATTATTATGTGATGAACCAACTGGCGCACTTGATTATGTGACAGGTAAACAAATATTACGTTTGCTACAAAATATGTCTCGTGAAATGGGTATGACAGTTATTATTATTACTCATAATTTAGCTATATGCCCAATGGGAGATAGAGTTTTAAAAGTGAAAAGCGGAAAGATTATTAGTGAAGAAATTAATGAAAATCCTTTAGATATATCTGAAATTGAGTGGTAATAATGTCAAAGAAACTATTGTTAAATATTTTTAGGTTGATTAAATCTACAAAGGGAAGATTTATATCATTAACTTCAATTGTAGCTATAGGTGTAGCTTTTTTTGTAGGTGTATCAGCTTCATCTCCAATTATGGGTTATACAGTAGATTCATATAATGATGATAATCATATGAAAGATTTCACTATATATTCTAATTATGGCTTTGATGAGGATGATTTAGATAATCTTAAAAAACTAAATAGCTTTGATGTAGTAGAAGGTGCTTGGTTTGCGGATGTATTAGCTACTAGCGAAACTAATACATTAATCACAAGAATTCATTCATTTAATAAGAATAAATATATTAATAATTTTGTATTGATTGATGGAAGACTTCCAGAAAATAAAAATGAAGCTTTGGCGGAAAGCGGAACTGAATTAATGCAGGGCTTTTCGATTGGAACTAAAGTGAATTTTTCATTTCCAAATAATACTATAAATGATTCATTATTAATAAATGAAGTAACAATAGTAGGTATTATTGATACACCTATTTATTTAAATGAAACTAAAGAGAATAGTACCTTAAGTAATCAATATATAAATACATATTTATATGTACCAGAAGATGCTTTTGATAATGATTTTTATTTAGAAATAAATCTAATCAATAATAAAGCACAAGAGATGTATTCTTTTGATGATAAATATGAAGATTATACAGATAGCATTAAAGATGAATTAAAAGCATATGCAAAATTACATGAAAATGATCGTATTAATAAAATCAGAGAAGATGCTTATGAAGAATATGAAAAAGGTTTAAAAGAATATGAAGAAGCTTTAAAAGAATTTAATGATAAGATTCAAGAAGCTGAAGAAAAGACCGATGAAGGTGAACATGAAATAAGTGAAGGTGAAATTGAATTAGCTAAAGCTGAAAAAGAATTACAAGAATCTCAAGAAAAATTAAATGATGAGCATCGCCAAGCTTTAAATGAAATAAATGAAGGAAGAAGAAAATTAGAAGACGGAAAAAAAGAATTGGCCAAACAAAAAGAGTCATTTAATAATCAAAAAGAAGATTTATTAAATAAGAAAAATGAATTAAATAATAATTTAAATGAAGTAAATAATGGCATAACACAGATTAATAATATTAAAGGTTTAATTCAAAAACATATTAATAATAATATTATTAATACCAACAATAATGTTCAAACATTCTTTTATGATGTTGAAGTTATCAAAAGAGCGAGTGATACATTTAATATATCTAGTGATAATACAGTATCTTCTTTAAATGAGACTATCAACTATATTCTTTCACAATATCAAAATGTATATGATTATCTTTCTAGTTTAGATCAAAGTGTTAGAATAAATGACTCTTTAGAAATACAAGCTATAAAAGATAATAATCCAGAGATGCATAATCAAATCATTTCTAATTTATCTGATAATCCAACTATTCAAGAATATACTTATGCTTTAAAACAAATGATAGATGGTATCGCAATTTCTCAAAGCTCTTCCCAAAAATATAATGATATTAAGATATCAGCATTAATAAATGCTTCTAATGAATTACAACAAACATTATCTTCTTTAGGAAATAATGATAATCCAAATCTTACTTTTGGCGATATCATAAATAATTTAGATAATAATTTAAATGAATTAAATAATAATAAGAATTCAATAAATGAAGGAATAGGCCAAATAGATAAAGGAATTGAAGAAGGCGAAACAAAAATAGCTAATGCTGAAAAAGAAATAAATGATAATGAAAGACAATTAAATAATGCTTTAATTGAACTTAATAATAAAGTTCAAGAGGCACAATTAATGATAGATAATGGTGCTGGAACTATTGCGCAAAATAGAT
Organism: uncultured Erysipelotrichaceae bacterium; assembly: GCA_902784015.1. Taxonomy (GTDB): domain Bacteria; phylum Bacillota_I; class Bacilli_A; order Erysipelotrichales; family Erysipelotrichaceae; genus Bulleidia. The sequence continues at coordinate 8,106 of CACZTC010000028.1, forward strand.
ATGAATTATTATCTGCATATAAAAAACTAGAAGAATCAAAGAAAGAATTAAATGAAGCAAAGGTTAGCGGACAAGAAGAATTAGATGAAGCTAAAAAAGAATTAGAAATAGCTAAAAAAGATATAGATAGTATTGAAGATAATGAATGGACAGTATTAAATCGTAAAGAACATTATGCAAGTGTTACTTATAGAAATACTGTTGATCAAATGAAAGCTATAGGTAATATATTTCCAATCTTTTTCATTCTTGTAGCTGCTTTAGTATGTTTGACTACAATGACTAGAATGGTCGATGAACAGCGTGGAGAAATAGGTGTATTAAGAGCTTTAGGATATACGCGCTTACAATGTTCTTCGAAATATTTAATATATGCTTTAATTGCAACTTTATTAGGCTCAATAATTGGTGTGATTATAGGTATGATTACTTTCCCGGTTATTATCTATAATACATGGCGCATGATGTATATATTGCCTGAAATAAAGCTTTATATACCTTATAAACTAATTGCGATTGCGATTATTGCTTTTATTGCGGGTATGTTATTAACGACTTGGTTTGCTTGTCATAAAGATATGGAAGATGTACCTTCGCAATTAATGAGACCAAAATCACCTAAATTAGGTAAGACTATTATTTTAGAGAAAATATCAATTCTTTGGAATAATTTAAGCTTTTCATGGAAAGTAACTTGCAGAAATATTATAAGATATCGTAAACGCTTTATTATGACTGTTATTGGTGTAGCAGGCTGTACTGCTTTATTAGTAACTGGCTTTGGAATTCGCGATAGTATTAATTCAATGGTTGATGTGCAATTTTATGATATTTATCGATATGATGGCACTATTAAATTAGTTAAAGATTTAAAAGATGAAAGAATAATAGAGTTTAAAAAAGATATATTAAATAGAAATGATGTAGAAAATGTTGCATTATGTGGAGCTTATAGTGCTTTAGCTAAAAGCGATGAAGGGATTGATGAAACTGTTAATGTCGAAGTATTTCCTAATATTGAAGAAATCGCTAAAGTATATAGATTAAGAACTAGATTAAAAAAAGAACCACTTAAGCTTGATGATGAAGGAATTATTATAAGTGAAAAATTAGCAGAGAATATGCATCTTAATGTAGGTGATTCTTTAAAAATTGAAGGTGAAAATGGCATAATCAAAGAATTACCTATTAGTGGAATATGCGAAATGTATATTAAGCATTATGCATTTATTACGGAAAACTTATATGAAGAATATTTTGGTAATAAATGTCGTTCTAAAACATTATTAATAAAA
>CACZTC010000029.1 GCA_902784015.1 uncultured Erysipelotrichaceae bacterium
GGAATATCATTACATATACCTTGAGAAATACTAATACAATTATTTAATTCTATATCTTCAAATTGGATAGAACATAAGCGAACAGCTTCTCCTAATTCTTGAGCTATACGCTCGATTGAAGCAGTATCAAAATTCTCATAAATAACCACAAATTCATCGCCACCATAGCGAGCACAAAAGATTCCTTCTTTTTCACTAAAGTCATTTAGGATTTGACCAATCTTCATCAAACAAACATCGCCGACTTGATGGCCATATGTATCATTGAATCTTTTGAAATCATCAACATCTAATATTTCAACACCAAAGTTTGCTTTATTCTTATATGCTCTTTCAAAGGAAGCAGATAATTCACTATCAAAAGCATAACGATTAGGTAGATTAGTAAGAGAATCAGTAACAGCTTGAATTTGTAAATATTCATTCTCATGACGCATTTGCATTTCTTCATCTCTTAAATCGCCAACTAGTTTTATTAATTCAATAGAATGTTGATATATCTTTTCTTTTTCTTTATTTAAATCAAGCAATAAACTATGACGCTGTCTTAATGTGGCAATTAGATTCTTTTCATCATTTATAAGATCATAGTAATCTATCTTTACTTCGATTAATTGCTTGATGGCGTGGGAAAGATTAGAAGCTAATATTCTATCATTAACGACATTAATTAATTTTTTAATAGTATCTATTCTTTTGTTAGCGATTAATTCTTGGCAACAACCATATATATCCTGCATATATATTTGCGGTTCAGGATTATTTTTTAATAATTCAAGTAATTCTTCTGTCTCTTTCTCTATTTCTTTTTTATCTTTTTTAGCTAGGGCAAGTCTAAATTCACAAAACTTAAATCCTAGAATGGCATCTCTAAGCTCTTCTTCTTTACCAGCATTAAGTATTTTATAGGCTTTATTTAATTCTTTTTCAGCATGGGGGATATCTTTCATAACGAGATAATTGAGTCCAAGATTCATGCGAACTATCAAAAGGTTATGAAGATAATAAGGGTCATTCTTACTTCTGCGTATCATCTGCATTGCGCGATTATAATAAGATTTTGCGAGTTTATAATCACCAGTCGCATTATAAATAGATGCTAGGTTAGCAGTTAAAGCACCTGTTATACCTGGTAAATCTTCATCATTGGTGAATTGTAAAGCACTACTATAATAGCTATATGCTACATCGATTGCTTCATAGTTAATAGCCTCGATGGCGAAAAGGTTATAAGAACGGGCTAATAATTCATAATTTTTAGAATGTAATAAATGATAAATAGCTTTTTTTAGATTGAGATGGAATAATTCATTATTTAAAGCATCATAATAATAATTGGCATAATAAAAATATGTATGTCCTAGAATAGAATGATCTTCTAATGTATTACCTATCTTTTTAAGCTTCCCTAATGTTGATATAGCCTTTTTATTACCTGTTACAGAATAAAATTCAGAATCATGTAATAATTGCTGTATCTGTGGAGTATATTTAGTAACGTCAAACATAATGCCCTATAAAATATTATATCAGTTTAGGAAATGGATTTATAAGATTCTTTCCTAAAAAGTAATATAATTATATTAATATGAACGCTATTGAAACGCATAAGCTAAGTAAATATTATGGTAAACAAAAAGGAATTGACTCTTTGAACTTAAATGTTGAAAAAGGGGACTTTTTTGGTTTTATAGGACCAAATGGAGCAGGTAAGTCTACAACCATTAGAACTTTATTAGGCTTAATAAAACCAACTAGCGGAAGTGGGACTATTCTAGGTTTAGATATTGTTAAAGATAAAAAGAAGATTCTTCGTGAAGTTGGATATTTACCTGCAGAAGTTCAATATTATAGCGGCATGAAAGTAAAAGATATTCTTAAATATTCTCTTAGATTAAGAAAATATAAAGATGATACTCATACTAAAGAATTATGTAAAAGATTAGATTTGGATCCACAAAAGAAGGTTGATGATTTATCGCTAGGTAATAAAAAGAAAGTTGGCATTGTAAGTGCTATTCAGCATAAACCAGAATTAATTATTTTAGATGAAGCCACTTCGGGACTAGACCCTCTTATGCAAAGAGAATTTTTAGATATTCTTGAAGAAGAGAATAAGCGTGGAGCGACAATCTTCTTTTCTTCACATATTCTTTCTGAAATCCAAGCACATTGTCGCAGTGCTGCTTTTATTAAAAATGGCTCTATTCTTGTATCTAATAAATTAGAAAATTTAGAGGAAGCAGGAGCTAAGAAAGTAATAATAACTGGTGAAATTGATGATAATTATTTATCTCATATCGAACAAGATATAAAAGATTTAAAAAAAGAAGATAAATATACTAATTTCTTATATACAGGAGATGTTAAAAGATTATTAGCAGTACTTTCACTTATGAAAGTAGAAGATATAAGAATAACTGAGCCTAGCTTAGAAGAATTATTTATGCATTATTACGAAAGATAGGGTAGATATGAACGTATTTAAACGAGAAATGAAAGCTAATAGATTATCTCTTTTGATCTGGACTTTAGTTATAGGATTCATGGTTGCTTTAGTAATAATCTTATATCCTGAAATGTCGAGTCAGATGGAAGATGTTTCTGATATCTTTTCTTCAATGGGTAAATTCACTGAAGCTTTCGGCATGGATAAATTAAACTTTGGTACGCTTGTTGGCTATTATGGTATTGAAGCAGGTAATGTTATAGGAATGGGTGCAGCTTTATTTGCTGCTGTTCTTGCTGGTAATATTTTATTAAAAGAAGAAAAGGATAGAACTTCTGAATTCTTATTTACTCATCCAATTTCAAGAGCTAAAGTTCTTACAGAAAAATTAATAGCTATAATCATATGTATATTAATACTTCATTTAATAGTATTTGGTTTATCAGTTGGATCAATATATATAATTGGCAAAGAAATACCTTGGCAAGAAATATTATTATTACATGCAGCATATTTATTATTAACTTTTGAAATTGCGGGCATATGTTTTGGTATATCAGCTTTTCTTAATAAAGGTGGAATAGGAATAGGTATAGGCTTAACAGCTATTCTATATTTCTTAAATATTATTTCTAATATTACAGATAACGCAAAAATATTAAAATATTTTACACCATTTGGATATATTGAAGCTTCACAAATCATTAATGAATTAGAACTTAGATATGAATATATTATTCCAGGAATGATCCTAATGGTGATATGTATCATAATCGGATATATAAAATATTGTCATAAAGATTTACGTAATTAAAAAAAGAGATTGTTCATATACAATCTTTTTTCATATTACCTTAATGTAGCATAAGCGCGAATTTCATTATTCTTTAGAACCGTATTGGATAGTTGTTTATTCATTTCAATAAGATTATCTACAACAGTATATTCAATATCTTGCCAAGATTTATTGATATGATTAGCTACTAGGAAATCATCTACAGCAACTTCTGAATGTTCATTAAATACTAAATATACTTTCTCAGAATTATCATCTAAATAATTCCATCCACTGACATAGTCTCTATCATTAGGCAATGAATCTTTATATAGAATAATTTGACTCTTATGATTTTCTGTTTCCTTATCATCATAAGAAGATGATCCAAGGAATGTATTACCATTATTGTCTTTA
>CACZTC010000030.1 GCA_902784015.1 uncultured Erysipelotrichaceae bacterium
CTAATGATTCAGGTATCGCCGACTGTATGAGTACTGCCTTATTTGTGCTTAATATTGAAGATGGGCTAAAATTACTACAAAAATATGAAGAATATAGTGGTAATAAGATAAGCGCAATATGGGTAATGGATAAAAATAAAGCTCAAGGTAATGAAGGAAAAGATATTGGCGAATATTATGTATATTATACAGAGGACTTAAAGGAGAAAATTACATGGTAGATATTTTATTAGATACTATATTAGATATTGTTAAACTATTACCTTTTCTCTTTTTAACTTATCTATTTCTTGAATGGTTAGAAAAACAAACTGATAAGAAATTTGAAAATATCCTTAAGAAACATGAACGCTTATCAGTTATATATGGAAGTATTTTAGGTTTATTACCATCATGTGGTTTTTCAACTGTCGCAAGTAGCTTATATGCAACTAATGTAATTAGCGCTGGTGTGCTTGTTGCGGTTTTTCTTTCTACTAGCGACGAGATGCTTGCTTTGATGATATCTAGTGGAGCCTCTTTATCTACATATTTACCAATTCTTTTAGTTAAAGTTATAGTCGCTATTCCTGCTGGCTTAATACTGCATTCATTTACTAAAAGAAAAGAAATCAATATTGATGAATTCTGTGAAAGAGAACATGATGATCATAGTCATGGTATTCTTTATTCCGCTATTCTTCATACTATTAAAGTAGTCTTATGGCTATTCATTATTACTTTATTGTTGAATTCTATTGTTGAATTAATTGGTATAGAAGAAATAGAAGCTTTCGTCAGGGCTAATAATAAAGCTTCCATCATTATTTGTACCTTATTAGGTATTATTCCAAATTGTGCTTCTTCCATTATTCTTAGCACTTTATATCTTGAATCAATTATTTCTTTCCCTGCTGTTTGTGCAGGCTTATTAGCTAATGCAGGAACTGGTTTAATTGTCTTATTCAAAGTAAATCCAAAATTAAAAGATAATTTATTAATCATTTTATATATTATGATAGTTGCGATTATAAGCGGCTTCATCCTTCAGATAATCTTTTAATTATTATTCTATTTTGAATATTCTTTTTTCTGCTTTAATACCTTTATCATTTATTTCTACATACATATAAGTTTTATCGAAACCATCACGAGGATAACATATTGATCCTGGATTTAATAATCTTATATTACTAATAGTTGTATCAACATATCTATGGATATGGCCAAAACAAACTACATCACAACTATATTTTTTAGCTGCTAAAACTAATTCATCATAATAATTATGATAAACACCATGATTATGACCATGCACAATCATAAATTTATAACCTGAAACTTCTATTATTATTTCTTTAGGAAAACTAGAAAAATGTTGATCATGATTACCACAGACAACCTGCCAACCAAGCAAGTCATTCTCCTTCATATCAGAATCTCCACAATGAAAAAAGTAATCTACATCTTTATATTTATTTTTTATATAGTCAATGCCAATCTTATCAAAATGATTATCACTGACTATGATTATCTTTTTCATAAAACTACTACTCTTTTATAAATAAATCTTTAGCTCTTATTCTTTTTTAATAGAACTTTCCCTACTCTTCTTTCTTCCATTTCTAGAATTGTTACAGTAACATCTTCATATTCAAATGATTGACCTTTTTCCGGGAAGTCTCCTAATACTTCAATGCACCAACCGCCTACTGTTTCACTGTCATAATCAAAACTTAATTCATCTATTTCTAATAATTCAATAAGTTCACTGATTGGCATATCACCATCAATTGTATATGTACCTTCTCTAACTTCTTTTATTTCTTCTTGGATAACATCTGTTTCATCCCATATTTCGCCAACTATTTCTTCTAATACATCTTCTAAAGTAACTAAGCCTAAGGTTCCACCAAATTCATCTGTTACTATAGCTAAATGTTGTTGGGAATCTCTTAATATTTCTAAGACGGCTGGTAATTTAGTTGTTTTATATACAAAATAAGGTTGCATCAATAATTCTTTTATATTTACTACTTCATTATCTAAAGCAGCTTTTAAATAATGATTAACTGACATGATGCCAATAATATTATCTATACTGCCTTCATATACAGGTATTCTCGAATATGTAGAAGTATCTATTTTCTGCATTATTTCTTCATTATCATCTTCAACATCTATCGCATCTATATCCACTCTAGCTGTCATAACCTCAGATACTGATATATCCGCAAAATCAATAGCGGCATTAACTAGTTCTAAAGAATCTTCATCAATAACATCTTCATCTTCAGCTACTTCAATAATTGAATGCAATTCTTCTGCTACTTCATCTTCTTTATAATCTTCTTCACCCTTCAAAAAGAAAGTAAATGAATCAACTAATTTAACAACTAGCCAAGTTATTGGTTTAAAGATTATATTTAAGAATCTAATTGGTTTTGCGAATTTAGTCGCTAAGCGTGTCGCATTTTTCTTCGCTGTTATTTTTGGCACAGTTTCACCAAAAATAATAATTAAGATAGTTAAAATAAGAGTTGATAACCAAGAGAATTCTTCCCCTAATAACATCATTATCAAAATCGAAGCCATTGCTGAAGCTGCAATATTTACTAAATTATTACCTACAAGAATAGTCGATAAAGTATCATCATAATTATTAACAACTTTTAAAGCTACTCTAGCATTATCATCTCCTTCTTCTTCAGCATTTTCTAATCTTATCCTATTACAAGAAGATAAAGACATTTCGCTGGCGGAAAAGAAAGCTGATAATGCTATACATATAATGATACCGATAATCAAAATAATATTACTCATGCTTCTTCCTCCTCAGGATAAATCCTTACTTTCACCCTTAGGATACGATTATCTTTCATCTCTTGAATTGTAATTTTGGTATTCAAATATTCAAAAGAATCTCCTTCTTTTGGAATCTCAACGAAATTCTCAAATACTAATTCACTCATCAATTTATTAGCTATTCTTTCTTCCTCTTCCTCATCATAATCAATATCTAAGTCATCTAGAATATCAATAAGGGCATCAGAAGCATCAACACTATATAAATGATCTGTGATTTGAATAATGTTTTCTTCCTTAAGATCATCTTCATCCCATATTTCACCAACTAGTTCTTCTAAAATATCTTCAACAGTAACTATACCCAAAGTGCCACCATAATTATCTGTCACAATGGCAATATTACTTTTCTCTTTTGACATTGATTCTAATAAATCATCTATTTTAGTTGATTGATGAATAAAGAAAGGCTCATCAATTAATCTAGTAAGATCACTGACATCTTCATGATTTAGATAAGCTTTCAAATATTTTCTTATTTGTAGAGTACCAATTATCTTATCAATAGTTCCTTCATATACTGGTAAACGTGAATGGGTTTTATTCTTAATAATATCTAATACTTCTTCAACTGGTGTATCTACATTTATGGCGACTGCATCCACCCTAGAAGTTAATATACTTTCTACACTTATATCCTGAAAAGATAAAGCTGAAGATATTAATTCTCCCCTATCTTCATCTAAACTTCCTTCTTCTGTCATATCTTCAATAATGTCATAGATTTCATCTTCTGTAACTGTAACTTCCCCATCCCCTTTAGTTAAACCAGCTATTTTATTGCCGATGAAAGTTAATATATTTGCGAAGATGCCAAATATCTTCATACAAATATTAAGAAAGCTAGCAGTACCTAATGATACTTTTTCACTATATTTACGAGCTATTGATTTAGGTAACATCTCACCAAAAAAGAATATTATCAAAGTAAATAATATCGTAGATAAGGTCACCCAAGATAAGCCCCATATTTTCGTAACATTAATTGTCACAATTGAAGCTGCTAAGATATGTATGATATTTGTGCATATTAAAATAGTTGTAATAGCAGAATCAAAATTGTCAGTTATATTTAATGCCTTTTTGGCATTTATATTTCCTTTTTCTGTTAATACTCTTAATCTAGTCTTAGAAACTGAAGCATAAGCTGTTTCTATAAGAGCAAATAAAAATGCGAATGAAACTAATATTAATACGATAATCAACCAAGATAATCGACCACCATCGTCCATTAGACTTATCACTCTCCTTTCCCATTTTTATGTGAAATATTATCTCATATCCTATCATTACCATCAAGAAGTCAAAAAAAAGCTAGGTCTAACCTAGCATCACATCTAATAGAAGCATTAAGGTAAAGCCAACCGCAAAGAAGGTAACCCCAATATTAGAATGCTCACCTTCTGACATCTCTGGAATTATTTCTTCAACTACAACATAAACCATCGCTCCTGCTGCCACGCTTAACATATAAGGTAATAAAGGCATCAATAAGGAAGATAAGAATAA
>CACZTC010000031.1 GCA_902784015.1 uncultured Erysipelotrichaceae bacterium
GCTATATAAATATCTTTATTAAGATAATAATCATGATTATTAGAATAATAAGAAGGACAACACTTTTCTTCTTCCCACTCTTTAGATAATTCCACTAAATTATCTAAATAACCTTGAAAATCTTCTTCTTTAGACTTAATATTTATTTTCTTATATTCTATTTCCATATCTTTAATCTTTTATTAATTTATCAAGCGCTACTAAATAACCTTTAGCTCCTAAACCTATTACTCTATCAAAACATGCTTCACTAATATAAGATAGCTTCCTAAATACATCGCGTTCATTAATATCACTTAAATGCACTTCGATAACAGGAAGAGGACTAATCGCTTTTATTGCATCTAATAAAGCAATACTTGTATGCGTATAAGCTCCAGGATTAATGATAATACCATCATATTTTTCAAAATAAGCTTCCTGTATCCAATCAACTAAATCACCTTCGTGATTAGATTGCCTACATATTACTTCAATATCTTTTTCTTTCGCATATTCTTCAATCATATTAATAATCGAAGAATAAGATATATCGCCATAAATATTCTTTTCTCTGATTCCTACCATATTAAGGTTAGGGCCATTAATAACTAATATCTTCATCTTTATACCTTCTTTTTCTCAAAAGCTTTTCTTCTTTCAGTAGAAGTTATTAATTTTTCTTTTATACTGGCGAAATCTTCATTAGCTAAAAGATCTCTAAATTCTTTCATTTCATCAGTAAAATTATCTATTTCTTTAATAAGATTATCTTTATTCATGATAAATAATTCTGGCCATAAATCTTCATTGATACGCGCAATCCTAGTTAAATCTCTAAAGCTATCACCTGTATATTCTGCTAAATGTGAATTATCTTTTACATTCATTAAAGATACCGCAATAACATGTGTTAATTGGGATAAGAATCCTATCATTAAATCATGTTCTTCCGCACTTAATTCAGCTATATTATTAAACTTTAATATTTTCGCAATATCATTAGCTACTTCTAAGCCTCTTTCTGTATTCTTTTCTGTTGGCACAATAATAAAATTAGCTACTTCAAATAGATGAGGATCTGCATATTGGATACCTTTAAATTCTCTACCTGCCATAGGATGGCACGCAATGAATTCAACATCCTCTCTTAATATTCCATTAATCTCAGCCATCACTTCTTTTTTTATACCGGTAACATCAGTGAGAATACTATTAGGTTTTAATAGATGTTGATTCTCTTTTATCCAATTAATAAATGTTTGTGGATATAAAGCAGATATGACAATATCACTATCTTTAACTAGATTTACATCATCCCCACCTTCCACTATCCAATTCAATCTTTTTGCGAATGCGATAGCTTCTTCATCAATATCAATTCCCGTTATTTTATAACCTGCATGTGATAAGCCTTTCGCATAGCTACCACCTAATAAACCTAAACCAATTATAGTTATTTTAGAACCTCTCGATATCATATATATTCACTCCTATCTTTTCTAAATCCTCAAAGAAGCGAGGATAGCTTTTATTAATTGCTTCAGTGCCATTAATGATTATTGCGTCTTCATTACCACTAGCTAATATAGCTAGAGCCATGACGATACGATGATCATTATGTCCATCTAATTCCATATTATTAGTAATATTACTTTCTTTAATAATTACTTCATCTTCACTACTTTCAATGGCGATATTTAATTTTTTCAATTCTTCTTCCATCGCTTGAATGCGATCGCTTTCTTTTATTCTTAAGCGCTTCACATTCTTAAAAATACTTTTACCCATAGCCTTAGTAGCTAACACAAATAAGATTGGGCCTAAATCAGGATTATCTTTTAGATCTATTTCTTTTCCTACTAGATAACTAGGATAAAAAGTATAACCTTCTTTATTCTCTTCAATTATCATATTCATACTTCTTAAGATATCTATGATGGCATGATCTCCTTGAATAGAATCATGTTCCATATTAATTATCTTAATTGGCTTATTGATTATTTGAGCTAAACACGCAAAGAAGGCAGCTTGTGAATCGTCCGCTGGTATATTAGCTTCAAAAGCTTGATATCTTTGATTACCTTTTATATATAGAATATTATCTTCTTCTTTTATTTCTATACCTGCTTTATTTAAAGTGGCTATAGTTAAATCTATATAAGATTTAGATTCAATAGGCTCAATTATTTCTATTTCACTATCTTCTTCTAATAAAGGTAAAGTGAATAATAAGCCGGTAATAAATTGTGAAGATATATTACCTGGTACTATATAATGAGCACTTTTTAATTTACCTTTAACTATTAATTTATCTTCATATAAATCAAATAATAGTCCTTGTTTATGATATATATTCTCATATATATCTAAAGGTCTTTTTAATAATCTACCATGGGCTGTAAATATTATTTCTTCATCACTTAAAGATAATAAAGGAATAAGGAATCTTAAAGTTGAGCCTGATTCATTACAGAAGATATTATTATCTATTAATTTAATATTTCCATTAATACCATGAATAATTAAATCTTCATTAATCTTTTCATAAGTAATTCCTATTTTTTTTAAAGCTTCTAATGTCGCTTTGATATCTTCATTTTCTTCATAATTATGAAGAATACTTTTACCATTAGCTAAAGCAGCACAAATCAAAAAGCGATGCGCTATAGATTTACTACAAGGCACTTTTACTTCTTGATTCTTTATTACTCCTTTACTAATAGCTTTTATCATTAGAGACTTCTTCCTACTGCTTCCGCAACTATTTTTCCTTTTCTAATTAATTCTTTGAATTTTTCTGGCTTTAGGGCTTGTGCGCCATCGCTCCATGCTTTATCTGGACAATCATGAACTTCAATAATCAAGCCATCCGCTCCAGCTGCAATTGCAGCTAAAGACATTGGCTCAATTAATTTCCAGTCCCCAGTTGCATGACTTGGGTCAATTATAATAGGTAAATGTGTCTTCTCTTTAATAATAGGAATAACTGCTAAATCCATTGTATTACGTGTATATTTTTCGAAAGTTCGAATACCTCTTTCACACATTATGACATTAGGATTACCTGCAGCCATAATATATTCAGCTGACATAATCCAATCTTCGATAGTAGCTGACATACCACGCTTTAATAATACTGGTTTATTAATATGCCCAACTGCTCTTAATAAATCAAAATTCTGCATATTACGAGCACCAATTTGAACTAAATCAACATGTTCCACAAATTCATCAACCTTATCAGCACTCATCACTTCACTTACTATCGGCATACCAGTTTTCTCTCTAGCTTCAACCATATCCAATAAACCTTGATAACCTAAGCCTTGAAAAGAATAAGGAGAAGTACGTGGTTTATAAGCTCCGCCTCTTATCATATCAGCGCCACAATCTTTAACTTCTTCAGCTATTCTACAGATTTGTTCACTACCTTCTACTGAACAAGGTCCACCAATGATAACGATCTTCTCATTACCACCAACTTTAATACCTGCCACATCCACAATCGTATCTTCAGGATGGAACATACGATTTGATAATTTATATGGAGCTGATACACGTTGAACATTCTCTACCCATTCATTGGCTAAGATATCACGGTCAGATATTTGTGAAGTATCTCCAACTAAGCCAAAGACATTAAAGTTATCACCTTGAATAATATTTACATGCACACCTTTTTCTTCAAAATCGTTATATAACCTATCCACTTCACTTTGTGGTGCTTCTTTTTTTAATGTAATAATCATAATTTTTCTCCTACCTTTTCTATTATTTCATTAGTTATATCTTCGATATTACCTTCATTTATAATTCTAATATCTGCATATCTTTCATATAAACTATAACGCTCTTCATATAATCTATATAAATCTTCTTTATTCATTGATAATGGTCTATCTTCGCTAGGAAATAAATCTTCTTTATTCCTATCAATCCATATCGTTATACTATTTTTGCTAAGATAACGCATTACTTCTTCATCTTTAATTACTCCGCCTCCGCTTGCGATAATCAAGCCTCTTTCATTAGCCAAGCTTTGCGCAACCTCTTTTTCTTTTTCTCTAAAATAAGCTTCGCCATATTTATTAAAACATTCGCTTATTTTCATGCTGATTGCTTCTTCAACTAATATATCCATATCAATAGCTTTTAAATTAGTCTTTTCTGAAATTAATTTAGCTATTGTTGATTTACCAGAAGTAGGCATACCTATTAATAGAATATTGGCATGTTTATATAATTCCTCTATATAACACTTTTCAACCTTAGACCAATCTATTTCTTTATCTAAGAAGATCTCTTCTGCATAGCCTGCTTGATATACTAACATCCTTAAGCCACCATAAGTTTTAATACCTCTACATTTAGCTTCAAACATTAATTTAGTATTTAAAGGATTCGCGATAATATCTATCACCCCTAATAATTCACTGAATTTATCTAAATCAATATTAGGCATAACTTCTGTATTAGGATATAAACCAAGAGGTGTCGTATTTACAATATATGCATATTCATTAGCTTTTTCATTTAATTCTTCATATGTTATTTTTTCTTCATTTTTATATCTTGATATTATATCTACTTTAGCGCCTTTTGAATCTAAAGCATATTTACAAGCCTTAGCGCCTCCCCCGCTTCCAAGTATCGCTACTTTTTTATCTTTAACATCAAGCTTATAAAAATCTAATAATCTATTAAAGCCAAGATAGTCAGTATTATATCCTTTGAGTTTTCCTTCTTTATTAACGATACAATTAATAGCTTGAATATCATTAATCTCTTCAGATATTTCATCTAAATAATCTATGACTGTTTCTTTATAAGGTATTGTTACATTGATGCCATCGAAGTTTTTCTCTTTCATGAAATTATCTAAGTCTTCTTGAGCTATTTCATACATTTGATAATCTATGCCCATTAGATAATTATGGATATCTTTGGAATAACTATGACCTAAAGGATAACCTAATAAGCCTAATTTCATAACTGATTTCCTCGATGTTCTTTTAAAAGATCCAATAATACTAAAGCGATAATACTATCTATAACTACTCTAGCTCTATGTACAATACAAGGATCATGCCTTCCCGCTATTTGTAGCTCACACTCTTCCATCTTATCTAAGTTAACACTATTTTGAATCTTAGAAATTGAAGGAGTAGGTTTAATAGCTGTTTTAATGATGATAGGCATACCATTACTGATACCTCCTTGTATCCCCCCGCTATTATTACTCTTAGTCTTCACTTTATTATCAACAATAATAAATTCATCATTAACTTCTGAACCATATTTATCGCACATCTCAAAGCCGCCACCAAATTCAATTCCTTTAACAGAAGGGATACTGAAGATTGCTTTAGCTAATAGACCTTCTAAAGTATCAAAGAAAGGTTCACCTATTCCTACTTCCAAGCCTATAATAGCTGTCTCTAAGATGCCGCCAACTGAATCGCCATTATCTTTAGCTATTTCTATTTCTTTTAAGATTTTATCTTTTTTATCTTCTTCTAAAATTGCTATATCTATTTCATTTACTTTATCAATATCTTTTTCTATATCAACAAAATCCCTATCTTCTATGCCATGTACTTTTTTAAGATGAGTTCCTATCTTAATACCTTTTTCTTTTAATAATTGCATGGCTAGAGCCCCGCAGGCAACAAGTGGAGCAGTTAAGCGACCACTAAAATGTCCACCTCCACTTTTATCTTCATAGCCACCATATTTAATATGTGCTACATAATCAGCATGTGATGGTCGAGGAATATTCTCTAACTTTTCATAATCTTTTTTGCGCACATTATTATTTTTTATTAATAATGTGATAGGACTACCTTCACTAATTCCAGCTTTAATACCACTAATGAATTCAACTTTATCTTCTTCATTTCTTGGAGTTGATATCTTACCTATAGCTTTACGTTTATTCATTTGTTTTTCAAGATAATCAAAATCAATTTTAATGCCACTAGGAAAGCCATCTAAACAAGCTCCAACATAAGCTCCATGTGATTCTCCAAATAATGTCACTGTTATATTTTTACCTAATATATTACTCATATATTTTTCTCCTGAAGTCATCTATTGACCAATCTTCTAAATGTGCTTCTCCTATCTTATCAACCTGTACGATTGTTATTTTATTATGATCTGCTTTTTTATCTTTCTTAATTAATTCAATTATTCTCTCTTTATCTACTTCGCAAGATACTGGTAAACCCATCTTCTCTAATATATTAATTAATCTATCTTTTATATCTTTATTATTAAGAATACTAACCATACCCATACCTACACATTCCCCATGTAGATATCTATCTAATTCAAAATAAGATTCATAAGCATGACCTATCGTATGGCCAAAATTCAATAATTTTCTTTCCCCTTTTTCTCTTTCATCATTCTCAACTATTTCTTTTTTTATTTTTAAGCTTTTAATAATAATCTCTTCTAAATAATCTAAATAATTATCTTTTTCAAATAATTCAAATAGACTCTCATCTTTTATTAAGCCTGCCTTAATAGCTTCAACTAAACCATTATGGAAATTCCTTCTATCTAAAGTATTTAATGTATCTAAATCAATAAGTACACATGAAGGCTGCCAAAAAGATCCTACACAATTCTTATTACCATCAACATCAATCGCTGTCTTACCACCAATTGAAGAATCTATTTGCGATAGGGTTGTAGTTGGAATATTAATATATTCAATACCACGCATATATGTTGAAGCTGCAAAACCTGCTAAATCTCCTATCACACCGCCACCAAGGGCTATAACCAAATCATTTCTAGACATATTATTATCTAACATGACTTTATGTATTCTTTCTAACATCTCATATGATTTACTTCCTTCACCTTTTGGTAGAACTAATAAATCTCTTCTTTTTAATTTATTTAATAAAATATCTTTATATTCCTGAGGCACTCCTTCATCACTAATAATTAAAACAAATCTATCGCCACCGATATAATCTTCTACTTTATTTAGTATTCCTCTTTCTACAATAATTGGATAATTTTTATCTTTTGTGTTTACTATCATTTCCATAACATTCACCTTTATAAAAGCCATATGGCATATCCCATATGGCTTAGATTACTATTATTCCATATTAGATAATGCCAAAGTATAAAATGGGCAATTATCTAATCTTGCCCTCACTATCTAAAATAAAAGTAATAAAATAAATTGGCCTTTTTCATTACAAGAATAATAACACCTCAATTAATTGTTTTCAACTGCTTTGTTTATGAAGCATTATTATTGAAGGCTTCATAATTGCCTAATATTTTTGATTCTAGACAATGTAATTCTATTTCTTTCAAGACTTCTTTCATTTCCCTATTAGAAACATTACCCTCAAAATCAATATAAAACATATATTCAAAGACTTTATTAGGGATAGGTCTAGATTCTAATTTCAAGATATTAATACCCGACTTTGATAAGATACCTAATAAATTATATAGAGCACCTGGCCTATGTTTTAATACTAAAACCATTGATATCTTATTAGCTTTTTTATTTTCAATAATATCTTTAGTTATAACTAAGAATCTTGTCATATTGACTTCAGAATCCTGTATTTCTTCTAATAAGCTTTCTAAACCATAATATTCTCTAGCTAAATAACTCCCAAAAGCAGCTTTACTTTTATCATTACAATTCTTAATATATTCCACGCTTTTAGCTGTATCCTGATATGGGATAGCTTTAATATTAGGATGCTTATCTAAGAAATCTTGACACTGTGATAAAGCTTCAGGATGACTATATACTTCTTTAATATCTTCTATCTTAGTTCCTGGCACTACAATTAAATCTTCTTTAATCGGAATATTTATTTCACCTATCGCATAAATATCATTATCTTTAAAAAGATCATAAGATCTTGCGATAATACCTGTTGTTGTATTTTCAACAGGCAAAATAGCATAATCTAAATCACCATTAACTACAGCATCAATAATATCTTTAAAATTTGTATAGCCTATTCTTTCTATTTCTTCATCTTTAAAATATTTAACTGCTGCTATTTCACTAAATGTTCCATTATTTCCTTGATATCCTACTTTTTTCATAAACCACCTTGACTTGGTATAATTCTATTATGCTTAAAATATTTCTTCAACATAAACTAAGCTTCTTTATTGGCTGTATCTTAATACCTTTTATTCTTTTATTCTCTTTATTTTATTTTAAAGATGATAATATTACTTCTTTATTAATGCATAAAGGCCTATATGCATATATCATAGCTTTACTATTATTAGCTTGGCTCATCTTTTTATTAATAAAAGAAGGTAAAAATATCTTGAAGATTTATGATTATATAATTCTCATTATTTTAATAACTATCCCCTTATTATTACCTTATACTAGCGAAGAAGCTATCAATACTAATTTACATATTTTATTATCTTACACAGCTTTATTATTCTTAAATATTCTTTTATATAAGCTTCATTATCATAAAAGCAATTATCGCAATATCTATACTATGATATCTTTATTTTGTATATTTCATTGTATTTTAAATATGCGTATTACAATGTTGGCGGAAATAATATATGCTTGTGCGATAAGCATCTTATTAACTTTAATATATATAGGAGAAACAAATGAAAAGAATAATTGATGAATATTCATATAAATTAGGAGCGGCTGATGCTTTTATGGAAATGATTAGAAGTGGCACTAAAAAATTAGCTCTATCTCATCCATGTGATTCTTTAGAAGAAAGAGATGATCTTTTAGATGATTATATTAATTTAGCTAATAAATATAAAATTAAATATTATTTAGAAGATAGTCCTTTAATTACTGATCTATTTCCAGCCTCATTAAATAAAAACAAATGTAATATTTTATTCTATTTAGATGATGAAATAATAACTACATATTTAAATTTAAAACAAGAAAAAGAAGAAGCTATTAAGAATAATATTTATCAACAAAAACGTTATGATATAGCTTATAAATATGGCAAATTATTATCTTATCAAGAAAATAGGATAGATTATTTAATTAAGAATAATAATGAAAAAGAATAATATTATTCATTTGTGACTTTAATAGTAGGAACTTCAATATTATTATTTTTAAAAGCTTTATATACTTCTTCATTCATATAATAATAAATATCCCAATAATCTTTTCTTTCGCAATATGGTCTAGCAATTATCTTATAAGATGTATCACTCGCTTCAGCTATAGTTACAAGCGCATCTGGCTCTTTTAATATCTTTTCATTTTTATCCATTATTTCTTTAATAATATTTTTAACTTCATCTATATCTACTTTTCTACCACAACTAAATGTCATATCAACCATTCTTATATTCTCTTTTGAATTATTAATAATATTAGCATTCATCAAATTACCATTAGGTATGGTAATAGTTTTTTTATCTAAAGTAGTTAAGACTGTATAAAACAAAGTTATCTCTTTTACATAGCCTTCAGCTTCGCTTGCCTTAATAGAATCTCCTATCGCAAAAGGCTTAAAGATCATTAACATAATCCCTCCAGCCAAATTACCTAAAGCTCCTTGTAGAGCCATGCCTATAGCTAAGCCTGAAGAAGCTAATAAAGCGATAACGCTTGTTGTAGGGATGCCTAAAATAGTAATAACTGTAATGATTAAGATTAAATATAATAAAAATTTAGTGGCACTATTAATAAATTTACGTAATGTTTCATCTTGGTTTTTTAGCTTTTGTATATTATTTATTATTTTTAATATTTTAGAAATAATAATTCTTCCAATAATATATACAACAATAGCTAATATTATCTTTACCGCAACATCAGTACTTATTTCTAATAATTTCTTAATAATCTCTTCCATTTTATCCTCTATTATTTCTTTATAATAGTTCCCGTTTCCCCATTTAATCCTTCTTTAGCTTTTTCTAAAGAAGTAATTAAAGCCTTATTACCTGTTTCTTTAACATATTTCATACAAGCTTCTACTTTTGGAAGCATTGAACCTTTCGCAAATTGATCCTCTTCTATATATTTCTTAGCTTCTTCTAATGTCATTTCATTAATAACTTTTTCATCATCTTTATTGAAATTGATACATACTTTTTCTACCGCAGTTAAAATAACTAAGCTTTCAGCTTTTAAATCAATCGCTAATCTAGCACTGGCATTATCTTTATCTATAACTGCTGCAACACCAGATAATAACCCATCTTCATCTTCAATAACAGGTATACCACCGCCACCAATCGCAATAACGATAGCACCAGTATCAGATAATTCTTTAATCAAATCTAATTCTTCTATTCTAATAGGAATAGGTGAAGCTACAACTTTACGATAACCTCTACCAGCATCTTCAACATAGATATCACCTGTTTCTTCCATTAATTTTTTGGCTTTTTCTTCGCTATAGAATACTCCTACTGGTTTAGTAGGATTACTAAAGCCAGGATCATCTTTATCTACTACAACCTGTGTTATTATCGTAGCGCATTTAATATTACTATTTCTTTTTTTAAGTTCATTTTTGATGGCTTGTTGGAGATGATAACCAATATAGCCTTGGCTCATAGCTCCGCATTCCGCTAATGGCATGGAAGGTGTATTACCGCCATTTTCATTAGAAAATAACATCGCATTATTAATAATACCAACTTGTGGACCATTACCATGACCTACTATTACTTGATAGCCATCTAAAGCCAAATCGACTATTGTGATAGCTGTCTTTTTTACCAATTCTAATTGTTCACTAGGTTTATTACCTAAAGCATTTCCACCTAAAGCTACTACTATTTTACTTTTATTCATTATTATTCTTCTTTCTACTATTTCCGTGCTTTAGTTTATCATTATTTCCTAAGTCCATAAAGCCTATTATTAAAACAATAGTATGTTTATAAAAAGATTTAGCTTTCACTAAATCTTATATCAGTCTTTAATTCCTTTAAAAATGATTTTCTTTATTCTTTCTTCACTCATATTAAAAATTTGTGCTATTTCTTTAACAGAATCTACTTCATTATTCTTCATTTTTAAATAGTTATATGCATTCAAGATATCTTCTTTTCTAGCTTTTTCTTCCCCTTTTTTTATTCCTCTTTTTTCTCCTCTTTTCTCGCCATGATATAAAGCATCCTCTATCGCTAGTCTCATTGACATATATTCTTCCCTCCATCCTGTATCTTCTCTTGTTCTTCTTACTTCTTCTATTATCCCCTCTATAA
>CACZTC010000032.1 GCA_902784015.1 uncultured Erysipelotrichaceae bacterium
ATACTAGTTTCATGATAATCCTCCATTTTCCATATAATATCCTATCATATATTAGTTACTAATTTATTATAACTTTATCTTTATTGTTCCTAATGCTGCCCCTATTAGAAGAATAGTATATAAAACTATATCTACCC
The DNA here is from genome assembly GCA_902784015.1 of uncultured Erysipelotrichaceae bacterium. Classification (GTDB taxonomy): domain Bacteria; phylum Bacillota_I; class Bacilli_A; order Erysipelotrichales; family Erysipelotrichaceae; genus Bulleidia. The sequence goes on from CACZTC010000032.1 coordinate 138, forward strand.
ACATACTTACATTGAATATTTGAAAAATAATAGATAGTAAAAAGTAGATGATAAATGCTAAAAAGAAAACAAATAGATGTTTTTTGGCATAGCTTTTTCTGCGATCAGAGCCTGCTAACAAAGCCTCTTCATAAGTAATACCATTGAACCAAAATACTCTTTCATTGAAATAAATCATTATCATTAAAATAACTACACCAAGATTACATATATTCAAAACAATTCTTACTAATAATGCTTCATCTTTAAATGGTAATAATATCGGCAAAAACATTGATGCCATAAACAGAATCATAAATAAAACAAAGCTTTTATATGATTTCTTAAGCGTATTCATATGTAAATTATAGCATAATAAAACTCACATCCTTGATGCTTAGAAAAAAAGCCGAATGTGAGTTTATCATCTATTAAATTACAAAATATTTAGCCACAAAAAGAATAGCCAAGACATAAAGTAGTGGAGATATTTCCTTTGTTTTACCTAATAATAGATTAATAGCTACATAAGAAATGATACCGAAAGCAATACCATCAGAAATTGAATATGATAAGCCCATCATGATAATACATACGAAGCAAGGAATTGCAGAAGATAATTCATTCCATTTAACATCTTTTACTTGTTGCATCATTAAGAAACCAACAATGATTAATGCTGGAGCTGTCGCAAAGCTAGGAATTGTTAAGAATAATGGTGATAAGAAGATAGCTACTAAGAATAATAATCCAGTAGTTAGAGCTGTTAAACCTGTTCTACCACCTTCAGAAATACCAGAAGAAGATTCAACGAAAGTTGTAACAGTAGATGTACCTAAGCAAGCACCAACTGTTGTACCAATACTATCTGCTAATAATATTTCTTTAATTTGTGGTAGTTTGCCATTTTCATCTAACATATTAGCTTTAGTAGCACATCCAATAACTGTTCCTAAAGTATCAAAGATATCAACAAATAAGAACGCAAATACAACTACTATGAAATCTAATAAATGAGAACCTATAAAACCAAAATCAAATTTCAATATTGTTGATACTGATAAATCTGGAAAAGCTAAGAATGATGATGGTATTACTGAATAGAAACCCATAGATGGATCTGGAACATATAGACCTGTTAATTCACAAATAATACCTAACACCCATGTCGCAAGTATACCAAGTAACATGTAACCTTTTACGCCTTTAACTAGAAGCCATGAAATAATAATAACGCCAAGTAAAGCTAATAAAGATGGCACAGCAACGGTTTTAAATGTTGCAGCTGTAATTGCATCTTTAACAGAAAATAAACTTACTAATGTACTTTCATTATTAACAATAATACCGGCATTTTGTAGACCAATAAAAGTAATGAATAAACCAATACCAACTGATACAGCAACTTTTAATTGATGTGGGATAGCATCAAAGATAGCTTGACGAACATTGGTCAATGATAAAGCAATAAAAATAAGCCCTTCTACAAATACTGCTGTTAAAGCAACTTGCCAGCTATATCCCATAGCTCCACATACTGTAAATGCAAAGTATGCATTTAAGCCTAATCCAGCAGATAGTGCAAATGGCTTATTAGCTAATAATGCCATGGAGATACATCCTACTGTGGATGCAATGGCAGTAGCAAATAGAATTGATCCTCCTGCGTTTTCCAATCCTGGTGCTGCTGTTAGGATTGAAGGATTTACCGCAAGGATATAAACCATTGTCATGAATGTTGTTAGCCCAGCAATTAATTCTGTACGAACATTTGTGCCATTAGCCTCCAACTTGAATAATTTTTCAAACATTTATAGTATTCCCCTCTTTCCATTCCACATAACGCAATAAACGTCAAAAATAAAAATAGCTTCTACGCCTATCCCGCAAACGTAAAAGCATCTCTTAGAAAGACATTCGTAGTCCTGTTGTTACGGCAACAGGGTAGAAACACTTTCGCCAATCCGAAAGCATATACGATATGTGGGATATTCATATTATACATTCATTATTATTAAATAAAAGTAATAACTAAAAATGTAAGGGGTTTCTTTTAAATTTAACTTATAATTTTGCTATTTTATCTATTATTGTTGTATGATTTTTCTATGAATTATATGAATTTTCCTGTAACTATTACTACTATTGCTTTCTGTGCAATTATTTGGGCAATTCAATATTTTGCATCTAAAAAAAGCAATTCCCAATCCATTGTTTATAAATATGCTTTAATACCTTCTGCTGTTAAAAGTGGTCAATATTATCGTATTGTAACATCTGGTTTTATGCATGTTAGACCTTACCATATATTAATGAACTGTATAGCTTTATATAATTTAGGTTCAGGTTTAGAGAGTTATCTATCCTCCCCTATTTTTGCATTTATTTTATTATTATCAATCATTGGTAGTGGTATTGCTTGCACTTATTTAAGCAAACAAGATTCAATGACAATAGGTATAAGTGGGGGTGTATTTGGCCTACTAGCAACTTATATTGTTATCTTATATAAATTAAATTTATTAGGAAATCCTGATGTATATTCTGATATAGTTGGCGTCCTTGTTGCTAATCTTATCATTTCATTAATGCCTGGCGTCTCTTGGCAAGGCCATTTAGGTGGTTTCCTAACCGGCTTAGTTATCGCATTTATTTTAGTATAAAAAAAGAGTTCAAAATTGAACCCTTAGTCTTCTACATATGGAAGTAAAGCCATTTGTCTAGCACGCTTGATTGCTGCAGCTAGTTGTCTTTGGTATTTAGCACTTGTGCCAGTAACTCTGCGTGGAGTTATTTTACCATTTGGACTAATATACTTCTTTAATAATTCAACATCCTTATAATCGATATACTTAATGTTATTTTTTGTGAAATAACATACTTTTCTACGACTTGTTCTTTGTTTCTTAAATGCCATATTTCATTTCTCCCTTTCTTTTAAAACGGAAGATCTTCGCTTGAAATATTGAAGTCTTCATCTTCAGCAGCATTATCCATACTTGGATAATTATCATCAACATATCCATATGAACTATCAGCAAAATATTCATTAGCACTTGTATTTTGCATACGTGCTTCTGTTGTTGCCTTACTTTCTAATAGACGTACATTATCAGCTATAACTTCAGTTACATATACTGTATGTCCATCCTTTTCATATGAACGTGTTTGAATTCTGCCATCAACACCAACTAATGAACCTTTTTTTCCATATTGGCCTAAAAAGTCTGCTGGTTGTCTCCATACCACACAATTAATGAAATCAGCGCTTTGTTGGTTTTCGCCTGTTCCTTTAGATCTTCTATCACAAGCAATTGTAAAGTTAGCAACTGATAATTGCGAAGCAGATTTACGTACTTCAACATCC
>CACZTC010000033.1 GCA_902784015.1 uncultured Erysipelotrichaceae bacterium
CAGCTAACATTAATATAGTTAAAGAAGTAATTAATATTTTGTTTTTCATATTTAATCTCTCCTTTTATAATTCTGTTTGGATAGTTACACATCTAGAAGAAATAACTGGTAAGTTTCCATTTCTTACCCTTATTTGATCTAGCATTTCTTTTTCTTTATTTGCGTCTTTTAGACTTGCATTATAAGTAAGTTGATACATCGTTCCAAGATTAATTGTTTTAACAGATTCTAGTTCCATCTTGGTTGTATAATTCTTAAAAATATCTTCAAAAATATCTGTATAATCAATATCTTCTGGTATAGTGATACGAATATTGCGATATTTATTATCACCATCTAATAATGATGTTTTAGCTAATAATAAATAAACTAAAGATAATACTAATGTCGCAATTGAAGCTAAATAGATATATCCCATTCCTGTACTAAGACCAATTGCCATAGCTAAAAAGATAATTAGAATATCACTAGCTTTTCCTGGTAAAGATCTAAATCTAACTAAAGAAAAACTTCCTGCTACTGCTACGCCTACGCCTAAATTACCATTGACCATAAATATTACTAATTGCACAATAGCTGGCAATAAAGCCAAAGTTACCGTGAAACCTTTTGTAGGATTCTCACAAGTTTTATATAAATAAGCTATTATTAAGCCACATAATATTGATGCTAATGTACAAAGTGATACTGCCATCACAGATAAACCATTATCTAATACTGTATTGAACATAATTTTTTCTCTCTTTCTAATACCCTTCTATATTGCAAAGTTGGCTTATATGCTAACTTATCGAAATTCATACTATAAATATTTCCATATTTAGAAAATGAAGTCTTATATAATTTCATCTCTGATAAAACTTTTACTAACCACATTGGATAACGCTTCATAGCTTTAACTTCTAACATCACTAAGCCATCTTGGAGCTTTTCTTCATTGCCCTTTTCTTGTAGAGAAATATCATCGATGCGATATCTAATATTATTATCAAAAGTTATTCTTACATCTGCCTCATCAATTGCTGCATAACATTCTCTATCATAAGCGATATATACTTTCACTTCTAAATTGTAATAATTAAGAATGTAATCAATCTCATCAGCGATATTATTATGAACATGATGAGCTATTCCATATTCTAAATAGTTATAAGCTTCTTCTAGACCTAACTCAATTCTTCTTTTATAAACAATATTGTCATATTTCTTTTTAGTTTCAAGAAAGACTGGTTTATCTAGATTAGGTTCTCCATAACATCTCAGTCTTAATTTCATTTTATATTCTGGTTTTAATAAGCTATTAATAGCTAACTCATTAGTATTATTGTCATAATAGATTGAGTGAACAGAATATTTATAATAAATATCTTCTTTTATATATTTATTGCATAACGCAAGGAATCTGTCTTTTTCTTCAAGAGTTAGAATGTATTTATCTTCGACTCTTTTAAATGTTTCTATATAATTTTCAACCATCACCTCTCCTCCTTTGCATGATTAAAGTATAGAAAGTCAATCTGTTATTAATTTGAAAGAAAAATGAACTTTATGTGAAAAAAAAGATGAATAAGTGCTTATTCATCTTAATTCTATATATGTATCATAATATTGTTCTTCAAAGCCTACTGCTTGGATGAGCTCATCTTTATTAATAATTAATAATGGTGAAGCTACAATCAAGCGGATATCATTATCTTCTTTATGATATATAAGACCTACCACCTGGCCTTTATAAGTCTCTAAAGGCTCTTCAATACCATATATATAAGCATTAATATATGTATCATTTTCTTCATTATAAATATAGCCATAATTTAATTCATAAATAGAATCTCGATATGGATGATGACTACCATAAGGATGATCTATTATTACATCGACTGTTTGATTCAAAAGATGATTAGCTACTAAATATTCTAATTCACTATTATCTTCTTTTTCATTTATTATTCTAAAACCATAATTAAGATAATCATCTTTTATATCATTTGGTACTTCACATATTATTTTAGCTTTAGCTTTTTTTTGAGCTATTTTTATTAATTCATCTATTAGTTTTTTAAAGATATTTTTATGTTTAGATAAGATTAAAGCTATTGAAAAATCTTCTTCATCATATAAAAGAAGACCTTCATTTTTATCTTTAATATATATTGGCTTTAATTTATGTAAATAATTATTTATTAGTTTATCAATATCTTCTTCAGATACTTTATCTTTTAAAGCATCTTTTAGATATTTTAGACAATCATCATTATATTCATAATTTATCATTACAATTCTAATTCCCTATCATATAGTGCTATCGCATCACCAATAACATCATTCATAATCTTATCGGTGATGAAGTCTATTTCAATATTCATTTCGCCTCTTACTTCTTCAAGAGCCTTATTTAAGTCTGTTAAAACCTTCCTATCCTTATTATCAGCTTCCACAAATAAAGCTACATATGTATCTATACCATCATGTTTTTCTTTTAACCAGATTCTTGAAATGGTTGGAATCTCTACTGCACTATCATAAACTTTATTAGCTAATTTTGTGGGATATACAGCTGGCTCCATATATGCTACAGCCCCTCTTACATTTTCTTTTTTTTCTCTTGCGAGAGGGATTCTACCACTAGCTATTAATAAAGCTAAATCTTTATTAACAACGATACTATCTTCGCCTGGGTTAATAACCAAACCTTCCGCACTATTATTAGGATCATTTAGAATCTGTTCATAATCTTTAATCATCCTAATAACATATTGTGGTTTTTCTTCACCAGCTGATTTATCAGCTTCTTTTTGATCAGTGAATAAAGGGAAATATGATTTACCTTCATTAGTATTGATCATAAACATTTTCATTGCGATTGTATTTTCATCTTCTTTATCAATACTACAAGGAGCTAAAAACTTGGCTTTTAATAAAGCTAAACTTAAATTATTTTGTTTTTCAGGACTATCTCCTTCTTTTAGTGCTTGAATTGCGCTTTTTACTGCCGGATTAGAAACTGCTGTACCAGCTACCTTATTTTGATTCTTTTTCTTATTCTTTTTAGCCATATAAACCTCACCTATTCAAGTATACATAAAGTTCACAAAAAATTCATTTCTTTATCATTTTAACTTCTTATTGAAAGTTTAGATTTAATATCGAAAGGAGAATAAAATGAAGAAGTTTATTAAAGTAATCGACATTATTGTCATTGTATTATTCAGTATTTATGTTCTATTAGATGCCTTTGTGATTCCACAAGCATATCAAAAAGTTGATAATTCTCTTTTCAATGATGAGGAAGTTAACTTATATAGCACAAGTGATATACAAACAGAAGAAAATACAGAATATATCAACACTGATACTGAATACCAAGATGAAAATATACATATCACCTTAACTACATATCGCTACTTAGATACTGATATTTATGTAGCTGATGTAGAACTATCAAGTATTGAATATCTAAGAAGTGCATTTGCGCATGATACATATGGGAAAAATATTACAGATACAACAAGTTCAATCGCTGAAAGTAGTAACGCAATACTCGCAATTAATGGTGACTATTATGGCGCAAAAGAAAGTGGTTATGTATTAAGAAATGGAACTATCTATCGTTCTACTTCTAGAGGTAATCAAGAAGATTTAGTTATTGATACTAATGGGGACTTCTATTTCATTAATGAAAGCGAAACTGATTTAGCTAGTATAAGCGATGCCTTACAAGTATTCTCATTTGGCCCAGCTCTTATTGATAACTATAAAGTAGTAGTGAATGAAAATGATGAAGTTGGTAAAGCTAAAGCATCTAATCCTAGAACTGCGATATGTCAGGTAGATACATTACACTATTTATTCGTGGTATCTGATGGAAGAACAAGTGCAAGTGCTGGCTTATCTTTATATGAATTAGCCACATTTCTAGAAAGCCTAAATGTTCAAATAGCTTATAACTTGGATGGTGGAGGATCTAGCACGATGTATTTCAATGGAAACCTAATAAACAATCCAACTACAAGCGGAAAAAGTATAAAAGAAAGGAGTGTTAGTGATGCAATTATTATTAAACAATAAATATAAACAGACTTATATATGGATTATCGTGAGTATCTTTCTCGCAACATTCTCTTTTATATATGAAATGTTTAGCTTTGGAGTCATCTCTTTATCAATGATATTCCTATTTCTTTACCCACTATTATTAGGTGCCCTACCTTCATATATTATTGAAAAAAATGGATATCAAAAAATGAATCGTATATATATAGATGGAGTAATCATATTAACTATTAGATCCTTGATTGTGGGTATATTAGAAATTTATGGAACTGACACTCACTTTAGTAAATACTACTTAATAAGTGGAATTAGCTTAATCCTATTAGGGCTTATTGCCTATTATCTAAGCATAAATATAAAGAAAACATTGCCTTAATCAAATCACATACATTTACAACATTTAGGGTTTAAAATAAAAGATAAAGGAGGAACCTATTATGATACAATTAAAAACACGTCCAGTATTAATCATATTATTATCAGCATTCATTTCATTATTATGTGGATTAGGTGGAGCATATTTCGCAATAACACATTTACAAAACCAATCTACCATCGTTTATCAATCTAGCGATAATAGTAATGTTTCTTCAGTTGTCGCTGATGGCTCATATGGTAACTCTTTTACAATAACAGATGCTGTTACTAAGGCAGCACCTTCTGTAGTTGAAATAAAAACAGAATCTCAAGTAACTAGCTACAACATGTTTGGGGGAACATATTTAGCTGAAGCCGCAGGAAGTGGCGTTATCTTAAGCGAGGATGGATATATCATAACTAATCATCATGTTATTGAAGATGCTACAACAATTAAAGTCACAACCTATGATGGCAAAGAATATGAAGCTACTTTAATTGGCACAGATAAAACTAGTGATATCGCAGTAATAAAGGTAGATGCTAAAGATTTAAAAGCAGTTACAATCGGCGATTCTACGAAGATTCAATCAGGAGATATTGCGATTGTAATAGGCAATCCTCTTGGTACATTAGGTGGATCTGTTACTGATGGTATTATTTCTGCTCCTAGTAGAGAAATTATTATTAGTGGTGAAGCTATGAATTTAATTCAAACAGATGCCGAGATTAATTCTGGTAATTCAGGAGGCGGATTATTCAATGGTAATGGTAATTTGATTGGTATAGTTAACGCTAAAGACTCTGGTACTACTAGCTCAGGAGCTACGATTGAAGGTATTGGCTTTGCGATTCCAATTAACTATGCAATGGAAATAGCTGAAGATCTTATCGCAAATGGTAAAGTTTCTAATCGTGCCACAATTGGCGTATATCTTCAAGAATTATCCAATTCAAATGAAAAATATTCGGCAGGCTTATATATAACAGATACAATTAAAGGCTCTGCTGCAGAAGAAGCAGGATTACACCCCTATGATAAAATTGCCAAAGTTGATGGTATAGAAATAAGTGCTTATACAGATTTGAGTAAGATATTAAGAGATAAAAAAGTTGGTGATACCATAACCATGACAATCGTTCGCGATGGAACAGAAATTGATTTTGATATCACCTTAACTGGAACTATAGATACTGATAATTAAGGTTGCTGACAAGCAACCTTTTATTTAACTATTTCGCCATTTATAAATACAGCTTTTATATTAGAAGAAATGTCAAAGATATCTCCTTCGTGCACAATGATATCTGCATCTTTACCCTTCTTTATGGAACCTACTCTTTTATCACAGCCAATATGTTTAGCAGGATTAATCGTTATCGCTTTTAAAGCTTCATATCTATCCATGCCATCTTTAATAGCTAAAGAAGCATAGATTGGTAAATATTCTTGTAGAGAAAATGGATGATCACTTATTAAAGATACTTGACAGCCTTTTTTAGAAAGAAGGCCTGCAGTTAACCATGATTTATTTCTTAATTCAAATTTAGAAGCTGCAGTGAAAGTTGGTCCAACTGCAAGAGGATAATCATATTTAGCTAATTCATCCGCAATTAAGTGACCTTCTGTTACATGTTCTAAAGTTAATTTCAAATCGAACTCTTTGGCAATACGGATTGCGGTTAATATATCATTAGCTTGATGAGCATGAGCTTTTAAAGGTATCTTTTTCTCCATTAAAGGTATTAATGATTCAAGCTTTATATCAAAAGTAGGTTCTTTACTAATATCCCCTTTAGCTCTTTTCTTTTTTTCTAAATATTCATTGGCCTTAAATAGCATTTCTCTAAGATGAGCAGCTGTTGACATACGCGCTGAATTACCTTTATCTTGATATACTCTTTTAGGATTTTCACCAAAAGCACATTTCATCGCGATTGGATCTTTAACTACCATATCATCCACGCATATTCCTACTGTTTTCATAGCTAACCATGTACCACCTAAGCTATTAGCACTACCCGGGCCAGTTGCAACTGTAGTGACGCCAGCCTTAGCTGCTACTTTTAAAGCAGGATCAAATGGATTCACACTATCAATAGCTCTCATTTGTGGGGAATTAATATCATTTATTTCGTTATAATCACTTCCTTCAAATCCTATTCCTGTACCAGATACTCCTAAATGTGAATGAGCATCTACTAAGCCTGGATAAATATTACAGCCTTCAGCATTATAACTATCGATATTTTTAGAGAAATCACTACCTATACTTTTTATTATTCCTTGATCAATTAAAATATCTGCTTGATAAGGCTTTTTGTTTTCTAAATCATGAATTAAACCATTCTTTATTATCAGCATCTTATCCTCCTATTTCTATCTTCTCATAATCTTTTATTTCATTTATCATCTCATAATTTACAAAATCTAAGAATAAAGGTGTCAAAGCTACATAACCTTCTCTAATTGCTAAGATATCACTATCAATCTGTTTAGATAGGATTGCTTTATTACCAAAAGATATATCTGGATATAATAAAATATCACCATTATCTAATTCTTTTTTATTAACGATATTCTCATAGATTTGATTGCCACCAAAGCCACATACTTTATAACCTTTTATCTCTTCTTTACTTAGATTAGGTACATTTAAATTCAAACAATAATTCTTATTATTCTTATCATTCATTAAATGAGGAATAAATTCTTTAACAATTTCAGCAGTGACACCAAAATTCTTTTCTGTATATGAACAATAAGATGTAGCTATACTAGGAATACCAGCAATATATCCTTCTAAAGCAGCTGCAACTGTACCTGAATACATACAATCAGCTGATAGATTCTCTCCTTGATTAATGCCAGAAATAACTAAATCTATTTTCTCTTTAATTAAAGTACTTAAGCCATAATATGTACAATCAGCTGGTGTGCCCCCTTCAATAGCCCAAGCTTCTTTAACACCATCAATATCAGTTCTAATAGCTTTATGTTCAGTATTAAAATAAGTAATCCAATGTGAGCTAGCAGATTTTTGTGTATCTGGAGCTACAACATATAGATTATTATCATCTTTTAAAACATCAATTAAAGCTCTTATTCCTTCAGCATTAATACCATCATCATTAGCTATTAATATATTCATAAATATCCTTCTTTCTATATATTATTATAGATAATCAAAATAAGAATTGATAAGCAGTGAAAGCAATATATATCAACAATAATAGAATACCTTGAAGGCGATATAATTTACCTTTAAATAAAGGTGGAAGGCATAATAATATCATTACTATAAATACTAATGGTATATCTACTACCAAAGATGAATTCATTCCTGCAATCATCTTTTCGCTTGGTATCCTAAATGGCGAAATACTAATAGCTGTACCTGATACTAATACAATATTAAATAAGTTAGCCCCAATTACATTTCCTAAAGATAAAGCGCCATGCCCTTTCATCAAAGCAGTAATTGCGGTTATTAATTCAGGTAATGATGTGCCAAGAGCTACCATGGTTAAGCCAATTACTGAATCAGGCACCCCTAAGGCGCTAGCAATAATAGTGCCATTTTCAACTAATAAATTAGCACCGAAAGCGATAGCTATAGCACCAATCACTAATAATAGTAATTCTTTAGCTAATGAATTAACTTTCTTATCTTCAATCTCTTCTTCAACAACTTCCGCAATTTCTTCTTTATCTTCTCCCCCGTTTTTCTTCATTTGCATGATTGATAAAATAATATAAATCACAAATGCGCTAAGAAGAACAATACCATTCCATCTTTCAAAGCCACCATTTAAATAAGCTAAGATAGCATAGAAGCTAAAAGCTAAAAAGAAAGCTGTTGTAGGTAATATTAAAGATTGTTTTTTTACTGTACCTGGTTTGATCGCAATAGTAATTGCGGATATTAAACTAGCATTACAAATAATAGAACCTATCGCATTACCATATGATATACCACTATTATTTTGTAAAGCAGCTTGCGCGCTTACCATAACTTCAGGAAGCGTCGTACCAATTGAAACAACTGTGGCACCAATTAATAATTCTGGTAAATGAAATCTTTCAGCTATTCCTGTAGCGCCATCAACAAACCAGTCTCCTCCTTTAATCAACAAGGCAAAGCCTAATAAGAATAATAATACTGGTATTAACATAAGTAGCCCTCCTCAAAATAAAAACTCATGTTCGCCATGAGTCTTGCAAATTTTCTATAAGCCGGGCTTATGCCGTGCTGACGACTTATAGACGCTATGTAGCGCCTGCTACTCCCTCATTAATTATTTATATTAACACAAAGCACTATTAAATAGACAATATTAAGATTGAATGATGATATCACTACCATTATTTGTTGGTTCAACCTTTATTATTTTAGAAATCCTATCTTCTAATTCACTAACATGCGAAACTACCATTACTAATTTATCGTTATCAACTATATCTTGTAAGGTATTAATTGTTTTATCTAAAGAATCTTTATCTAAATGTCCAAAGCCTTCATCAACAAAAAGGCAATCCATTTTAATGCCACCTGCTTGATTACTTATAGTATCACTTACGCCTAGCGCAAGCGCTAATGATGTTTCAAATTGTTCACCACCAGATATCGTAGAAACATCTCTTGCCTTACCTGTATAAGCATCAAAGATTTCAAAGTCTAAGCCAAATTTATTATCTTTTCTATCAGTTGTAATCTTTCTTTGTAGTTCATATCTACCACTAGTCATTTTATATAATCTTTTATTAGCTTCCGCTAGAATGAAATTAACATAATAAGATTGAACATAATTTTCCAAAGTTAAAACATATTTATCTTCAAATTTGCCTGTAGCAACATCATATAAAGAATTAATAGTTCTATATTTATCTTCTTTATCACCTATTTCTTTAATAAACTTTTTCAATTTATTTAAATGTACTTTTTCATTAGTAATAAGCGTAGATAAATCATTATATTTATCATTCAACTCATTATATTTTTCATCATTTATCTTTATTTTCTCTTCTAAAGAAGTTAAATCTATTTCTTTCTTATTCTTAACTTCCTTCACTAATATTTCTTTTTTAGAATTATTCGATACTAAATCCTGATCATATTTATTAATTCTAGCTTCTAATTCTAATAATTCTTCATTGCTGATTACTTTTGTTTTATATTCTTTCTCATTAGTATGATTATCTTCATATAGTTTATTTAATTCTTTATTTAGTTTCTTTAATAATTCTTCTTGTTTTTTAATATCACTATCATAAAGATCTAAGGCCTTATTTAAAGATGCTTTCTTATTCTCTAAATCTTCTTTTTCTTTTTGAATAGTCTTATATTTATTATTTAATTCTTCTTTTTTATCATTAATATCATCTAATTCTTTATTACATTTAGATAATAAATCTTGATAATTATCTTCTTGATTCAAATTATTCTTTTTAAGAAGACCTAAATTATGATCAATAGTATTTTCTAAAGCACTTTTTTCATTTGATAAAGCTAAAATAGTTTCTTGTTGTAGTTTAATATCTTCTTTTGTGACTCCTGTTTCTTTAGCTTTAACTTTACTTAAGTCATGATTTATAGAACCACATACTGGGCATGGCTCTCCTTCTTTTAATTCCATAGTCAAAATATGTGCTTCATTAAGATAATAATCGGCTTCTAGTTTTATTTTCTTATTATTCTCTTTTTGTAGTTTATTTAAACATATAGCTAATTTATCTTTTGCCTGATTTAAGGTATTAATAATAGTTATTGCATCTTCATATTTTTCTATTAATGTAGCTAATCTATTCTTTTCTTCTGATAATTTTTCTTCAGTTTTCTGATAGTTTTCTAAAAATAAATAATCATCTTTTTTATTATTTATTATTTCTTTAGTTTTATTTAGTTCTTTATCTGTATCTATTTTTTTGTCATTTAATTCTTTGTACCTATTTTCGCATATCAATATATCATTTAATTTTAAGGTAATATTTCTTGCGACTTTATTATTGTAGATATAAATATTACGTATATTTTCAATATCATTATTCTCTTTTTTCAAGTTCTTTAAAGCTTCCTCAATATCTTTTAATTCTTTTATCTTTTTATTTATAGATTGTTGAGTTGTATATTTCGTATGTAATTCTTTATTAATTTCTATTTGTTTATTTTTATTATCATTAATATCTTTTAAGTCTTTATTGTTAGTATCTAAATCTTCATTTAAAGCTTTAATAACTTCTTTATCATTTAAATTATCAGTTTCTATTTCTTCTATACTATCTATTTCATTTTGAATATTAGCTTTAACTATTTTAATATCTTTTTCTAAAGTAGCATTATCTTCTTTTAGAATATTAACTATCATTTCATATATATAAGTATTAAAAATATTACGAAAAATCTCTGTCTTTTCTTCTGGCTTTGCGAACAAGAATTTCGCAAATTGACCTTGCGCTAACATAACAACTTGTCTGAATTGTATTTCATCTAAACCTAAAAGCTTTATAATTGCTTTATTAGCTTCATCTATTTTTGTATATTTAACTCCTTTAATCTCCAATTCAACTTTTGGAGATACTTTTTTTATTTCTCCTTTTTTATTTATGCGACTATAAGAAGGCCATCTTTTTATTTCATATAATTGATTCTTATGATAAAACTCTAATTCAACATATGATTCATCTTCATCATCCGCATAATCACTCTTTAATGAATTAGTTTTCTTAATATTTCCTGAAGCTTCGCCATATAGCGCAAAACATATTGCATCAAAAATAGTTGTCTTACCTGAGCCCGTTTTACCACGTATTAAAACTAAGCCATTATCTAGCCCATCTTTTTCAAAATCAATAACTTTTAAATCCTTAAAAGCACCAAAAGCTTTCATGACTAGTCTTTTAGGTTTCATTTATTATCCTCATATATCTTATTTATAATATCTTCCATATATCCTTTTTCTTCCTTATTCATTTTTCTTCCTTTTTTTATTTCGAATAAATCTGAAAAAGCATCAAGAGGATTCTCTTTATATTCTTTATTGGCGACGCTTTCTATTTCTTTATTATTATTTTTACGTTTCACAAATGATAAAGCTAAAGCATTAGGAAAATGTTTTTTGATTTTATCCATTGGTGAAATGATTGGCTCTTCATCTAATAATTCCACTTTGATAAGATCATCGCTTTTCTTCATTTTCATAATATTCTCAAAAGTATCTTTTATTATGCGCATTTTTCTAAGTGGCTTTAAATCGATATATTCAATACTATCAAGCTCACTATCATATAAAACAACATGATTATTATTACCGCATTCACTAAATGAATATTGTAAAGGAGAACCAGAATATATTATTTTCTCAGTAACTTTTTGTGGTTTATGAATATGTCCAAGAGCTACATAATCAAAATCTTTTAATAATTTAGCATCTATCTTTTCTAAAGTACCTACGCTATCTGCCATCTCACTATCTGATAATTCCAAATCTTTGCCTTTAGCTACCACAAATTGATGCATCATTAAGATATTTTTCTTTTTCTTATTTATATCCTCTTTATTTAATACCCATTTCATCATGTCATTGGCATTATTGATATTCTTATATTCACTATCTGCCATATATTTTTTTATATGAAGCGGCTTAATAAAAGGCAATAAATAAATATCAACATCTTTTAATGAATATTTTTTTATTTGACCTTTATATATAGATTCAATATGAATATTCATCATATCAAAAAGATTAGCACCATAATTCAATCTATCATTAGAATCATGATTACCACTGATAATGAATACTTCTACTTTCAATTTATGTAGACTATTAAGAAAATCATTAAAAAGATTAATCGCATCAATAGTTGGGATACTTTTATCATAGATATCCCCACTAATAAGAAAAGCATCTATTTTATTATTCTCGATAATTGCCAGCATCTCATTAAGAACATATCTTTGATCTTCAATCAAATCCTCATGTTCATTTAAACTTCTGCCAAGATGTAAATCACTAGTATGAAGGATTTTCACTATTTTCCCCTTTTCTTCTCTATCATTATACCTTATCGCTATTTAAGAGATGATTATATCAAGCATAAAAAAATCCCTTATCTTATCAGACAAAGGATTTCTTTTTTAATGGTGGGGATGGGGGGACTTGAACCCCCACGGTGTTACCACCAACGGATTTTAAGTCCGTTGCGTCTGCCTATTCCGCCACATCC
>CACZTC010000034.1 GCA_902784015.1 uncultured Erysipelotrichaceae bacterium
AATTACCATCTTTAAGTTTATAATAATGTACCACAGCATTATCTCCATATGCATTTTTAATGATTTCACCATTTTCATCTAACCAATATTCATGCTCAGTAATAGTCTCGTTCCAAGGACATGCTTTTGCATAAGCTGTTTCTTGACTATCATCTGCATATATACATTGATTCTTATCTTTTAAATAATTATAGATATCATAATATTTATTAATCATTGGTAATGATCTGTAATTGGCAATAAAATAACCCCCGTTACGCATTAATATACAAATCCCTTGCGAATCATAACCTAAGTCATATTGTTTAATTTCAGATATATCCTCAATAATACTAATATCAACATTCTTAAAAGCTGTTGTTAACATACGTGTTTGTTCAGGATCATTAAATCCACTAATAATTGGCACATAAGCAATAATATCTAGATAATCACTTAATAATGCCGATTGTGTATTATCACTATAAAGTAAAATAGGTTCTTCATCATAGCGATAACCCACAACCTTTTTTTCTTCGACTTGAATATTTATATGATTATTACTAGCTAATGATACTTTAGAAGATTTAATTAATGGTATTTCATTAATATTCTTTTCAATAAAAAAAGGAATAGTTAAATAAAAAATGCTTTTATTAGTCACTTTAGAATGATCAATAATATAATCATCATTTAAATATCTATTTCCATTAACACTAATTGATTTAACTCTACTAACTGGTAATAAATAATAAGACAAAATTAAAATAATAGATGCTATAATAAGCCCTATTTTTAATGAATTATCTTTAGTTTTGCGGATTTTAGAGGTAATCTTTTTATTCTTTTTGCGATCAAATATTTCTTGTATCTTACTTGGTATATCTTGATTCTCTATATCCTCAAAAGACTTCTTATCATCTATTTCCAATTAAACATCTCCATTTCTGTATATAAATCTATATCATATTTTTGTTTTACTTTTTTCTGTATATCTTTTACTAATTTCATATAATCTTTAGCACTAGCATTATCAACATTTAAAATAAAATTACAATGTTTCTCTGATACTTTAGCCCCACCTATTTGTTTACCACGATAACCAATACCTTCAATTAATTCCCAAGCATTGTAATTCTCTGGATTTCTAAAAACTGACCCACAGCTTGGAGAATCTAAAGGCTGCGTTTTCATTCTTCTTTCTCTTCTATCTTCCATTAATTTAGCTATTTCATTTTTCTTTCCTTTTTGTAAAACTAATTTAGCTCCTAAGATTATCCAATCAGGATGCTTTTGGAATATACTTGAGCGATAATTAAAATCACAATCTTCTTTTTTCATCCATGAAAAAGTACCATCATGATAAACAAATACTTCACTTAAGATATCTGCAATACATGATTTATATGCGCCAGCATTCATATAAATAGAGCCGCCTAATGTTCCTGGTATACCACTTGCAAATTCTAAACCTGATAACCCTTTTTTCATTGCATCATTACTTAATGAAATAATAGATACACCACCTTGAGCTATAATCTCATTATCTTCAAAATATGCATTATTAAAATGTTTATCTAATCTAATTATGGCTCCATCATAATCATCATCTGAACATAATAAATCGCTACCTTTACCTATTACTTTATAAGGGAAATTATATTCATTTAATAATTTGATGATAGGATCAATAGATATATCTGTTTCTGGATATATTACTAGTCTAGCTTTACCACCTATTCTTAAAGTAGTCATCTTAGCTAATGACTTATTTTTTTCAATTGTTCCATAATTTGCTAAACGTTCAAATAGTTGTTTCATTATTAATAACTTTCTTTATATAATCATATATCTCATATGCTGCATTTGGATAACCTAATAATTTAGCATTTTCACTTAAAGAATTAAGCTTATTTTTATCATTTATCAACATATTAATATTATCAGCTAATAATTTGCTGTTTAAATCTTTTTCTTCGATTAATATACATGCATTTTCTTTAGCTAATTCATTACCATTATAAAATTGATGATTATTTTGAACATAAGGACTAGGAATAATAATTGATGATGTTCCTATAGCACAAACTTCCGCAATTGAAGTTGCACCTGCTCTAATAATAGCTAAATCAGTAATCTTTAGAATTTGTTTACCATCAAAATAATCAACAATGAATACATTCTTTAAATTATTATTTTTATATATATAATCATTACTCTTTCCATGAGCTATTAATACTTGAATATCATCATTAA
>CACZTC010000035.1 GCA_902784015.1 uncultured Erysipelotrichaceae bacterium
AAAAACTATGCCAATTTTATTTCTAATCTTAGCTAGATTATCAATATTTAATTCCGTATTATCAATTTTTATTGAACCACTTTTCTTTTCTAATAGACCAGCTAATAGTTTAGCTACTGTCGATTTACCACTACCATTATGACCAATAATAGTAGTATAACTACCTTCTTTTACAGAAAAAGAAATGTTATCGATTGTCGTAACATCCTCTTCATAATTAAAACATAAATCTTTAACCTCGATTATGCTGCCAGTCATAACAAAGATTATATCACAGTAAAAGAAAAGCAGTGCTTTGTAGCACTGCTATTACTTCTCAATTGTATATTCTAGATAATCGCCACCAAGCGCTTTTGTTTGATTTGAAACATTTAGGATATCGCTGATGATTGCACCACTTTGAG
The DNA here is from genome assembly GCA_902784015.1 of uncultured Erysipelotrichaceae bacterium. Classification (GTDB taxonomy): domain Bacteria; phylum Bacillota_I; class Bacilli_A; order Erysipelotrichales; family Erysipelotrichaceae; genus Bulleidia. The sequence continues at coordinate 405 of CACZTC010000035.1, forward strand.
TGAATAATTTTTTAGTAGCAGTAATTGTTAAACCAACTTTAGTACATACATAACCAGCTTCATCAGCTATTTTAAGAAAGATATCTCCAGATTCATCATCCGCAAATTTCATGGCATGAGAAATAGTTATTAATGTATCTTCTGGATATTCTTCTTCAAATGTATCATTTTTTTGTAGTAAATCATCCACAAAAGATTCTTCTAAATATGGATAAACAGCACATATTTCTTTGACATCATCACTGACTGCTGTCTCTTCTTCTACTTCTTCTTTTAATTCTTCATTTGAAAATGGTGGAATTTCGGCAGTGAAATCTTCACTATCATCTAATGATCTAGAATCATCATTGATTTGAATGAAATGAACTTCTTCATCACCATCAAATAAATCTTTATCTTCTTCTCTTTCATTTTCGTTATCTGTTAAATATTTAACAGCTAGCGCTGCTCCAAGACCAGCAGCAATTGTTAATACACCTAATATTGATCTACGTAGCATTATTGCAACCTCTCTTTTTATAATTTTATCATATTAAATCTTTTCAATATACTTAATTATATCGATTGCATTACTAGCTGCACCTTTTCTAATTTGATCCCCACAGCACCATAAAGATATACCATTTTTATCAATCAAATCTTTGCGTAGTCTACCAACATATACATTATTTTGATTAGCTACTTCTATTGGTGTAGGTACTTCTTCTTTATATTCAATTCCCGGGAATTTATTCATTTCTTTTTTAATATCTTCTAAAGCTAATTCGTCTTCTGTATTAACTAATAAAGAAATCGAATGCGATCTATGTACTGGAACTCTAACACATGTACAATTAACTTTTAGATCTGGTAAGCCTAATATTTTACTTCCTTCATTCTGCATTTTCATCTCTTCGCTAGTATAACCATTACTGCCTATTGTGCCTATCTCAGCAATCGCATTATATGCAATCTGTTTAATAAAAGTTTTAGGTTCTACTTTTTCACCATTTTTAATCGCTTCTATTTCTTCATTTAATTCTTTCATTCCTTCTACCCCTGCTCCGCTTACCGCTTGAAAAGTTGTAGCTACAATAGAATTAATCTTTGTGAGCTTAGCGATTGGTGCAATCGCCATTAAAGAAATAATTGTTGAACAATTTGGATTAGCGATAACACCTTTATGTTTAAAAGCTTCTTCACCATTTATTTCAGGAATAATTAAAGGTACATCTTCATCTAATCTAAAAGCACTAGAATTATCCACGAAGATAGCTCCTGCTTTTACGATAGCATCTTTATAAGAAGAAGCTAGAGAATTAGATACTGCACCTAAGACATAATCTAAACCTTCAAAAGAATTTTCATTAGCGACTTCAACACTAATTTCTTTATCTTTAAAAGGTATCTTTTTACCTAATGATCTATTACTCGCAAATAATCTTAATTCTTCTATATCAAAGCCTTCTTCTTCAAGGCATTCTATCATTTGTCTACCAACTGCACCTGTTGAACCTAAAATACCAATCTTCATTAGTTTTCCTCTTCCTTTATAAAACGATCATAAATACATTTTATGGCCTTTTCAAAATCCTTATTATCTACGCCTACTACTATTGATAATTCATCTGCGCTTTGATTAATTACTTTTATATTGATTTCATTTCGACCAAATTCTGATAATAATTTACCTGACATTCCAGGTACTTGTTTCATCGCCCTTCCTACTACCGCAATTAAAGCCATCCTATCTTCAACTATTAATTCATCTGGCTTAATTTCCTCTTTGATTTTAGCTACTACTTCATATAAACATTCCGCAATAGAAGAACTTTGTACAATTACAGAAAATGTATCAACTGTAATTGGCACACTTTCAATACTGATACGATATTTTTCAAATATTGAAACTAATTCTTTGAGGAAGCCTATCTCTGTTGAACTATGATTTTTGATGATAGTTATCACCGTATAATTCTTTCTTCCGGTTATACCAGTAACAGTATGCGGTTTTTGGACTTTATCTATCTCACTACAATCTTCCATAATGATAGTGCCATCATTATCTGGATTATTAGTATTCTTGATATGGATTGGTATATTCTTCTCTCTTACCGCAAATGTTGCATCATCATGAAGAACATTGGCACCCCTATAACTAAGAACTCTTAATTCACTATAATTGATATAAGGTATTTTCATTGGATCATCAATAATACTAGGATCAGCTACTCTAATGCCATTAACATCTGTCCAATTTTCATATATATCAGCATCTATACAATTGGCAATAATGGATCCTGTAATATCGCTTCCCCCTCGCTTCATAACTTTTATCATGCCATTAGGTAAAGCTCCATAGAAGCCAGGTATAACAACTTTTTTATCTGTTTTTATTCTTTTTATATTTTCTTTTGTATTATCTAAATCAACTTCACCATCATATCTAAAGACAATAATATCTGCAGCATCCACAAATTCCCCATCTAAATATTCCGCCATACATTTAGCTGTTAAATATTCACCTCGAGAAACCAGATAGTCCATCGACATATTCCCTTTTTTAAAAGAAGATAATATCGTATCAAATTCTTTTTCTAAATCTATTTCTAAACCTAGCTCTTTTTTTATCCTTAAATATTTATCTTTAACTTGATTAAATAAATCATCATAAGAAACATGATATTTAGCATGAGCTTCACATAAATAAAGTAAATCAGTGACTTTATAATCTTCATGCGATTCTTTTCCACATGCACTAACTACTATATATTTCCTATCTTCTTCTTTGACTATATCTTTTACTTTTTTGAACTGTTCCGCGCTAGCCACACTAGAGCCACCAAATTTTACAACCTTAATCATTTACTATTTCTCCTACAAAACTACTTCTATCTTCTTTTATATATTGATATAGATCTAATAAACTAATCTTATTTGTGATTATCGTATCATCATTTATTCTTGTCTTAGTGATATCTTTATAATCTTCTATTCTATTACTTCTAATATAATATTCACCTTCATATAAAGCATTATTAACTTCATATTCTTTTATATCATATTCATTTATATTACCTTCTTTAATATCTAATATATTTTGAACTACTGCATGAGCTGTAGGTAAACTACCTGCCCCTTGCCCCACAAAAGTAGCTAAGCCTAAAGTATCAGAAGTTAAAGCTAATGCATTATCATTAAGATTAATATTAGCTAATAATTTATCTTTTTTTATAAATTTAGGCATTACATAAGCCACTATTTTATTTTCTATTAAATAGCTCGCCCCAATTAATTTACATATATATTCATGTTCTTTGGCATATTCTATATCAGAAGTATTTATATCTCTTATCCCTCTTACAATAATATCTTCTAAATTAATTAAAGCTCCATAACTTACTAATGAAGAAATCATTATTTTATACATAACATCATAGCCATCAATATCATCGCTTGGATCAGCTTCAGCATAACCTAATTCCTGCGCATTACTTAAAGCTTTTTCAAAAGATAAATTATCTTTAAACATCATACTCAAAATATAATTAGTTGTGCCATTAAAGATTCCTTCAATCTTGTGGATATTATCAATTCTTCTGATGCGATTAATATTTTCAATCCAAGGAATTCCCCCACCAACACTAGCTTCAAATAATAAATTAACATTATTCTCTTTAGCTTTTTCAAATAATTCTTTAGCAAAAGTCGCAAACATTTTTTTATTTGATGTTATAAAATTACATTTTGATTCTATTGCGCGAAGGGCGAATTTATGAGCAGTCTCTAAGCCTCCCATACATTCAACTGCCGTATCTATATCACTATTAAAAATATCTTCATAATTAGTTGTCATTAGTTCATTTTTTACTTCATTTTCATCTTTTACTAAGATTTTTTTGATTTCTATTTCTTTATCATTTAGATTATTCAAGATAGTTGTTACGCCACTGCCAACAACCCCATGACCTAATATTGAAAGCTTCATATTACCTCTTTTCTGTGTTTCTAAAATAAATACACTTGTTTTCAAATTACAAACATAGTATCATTTCTAGGAAAGAAGCGCAAGGAATAATGATTAAAGTAATAAGTACAAGAAATGAAAACAATGAAGTATCTATTAGTCAAGCCATTATAAATGGTTTGGCAGATGATGGCGGACTATATGTTCCTCTAATTAATGATGAAAAAATAGAATTAGATAAGATATTAGATTATTCATATAAAGAAATAGCTAATACTATTTTATCTAAGCTCTTAGTTGATTTTTCTTTAGAAGAAATAAAAGAATGTACTGATAAAGCATATGATGATAAATGGGATGATAAATCGATAGCTCCTATAAAAGAATATTCAAAAGGATATATATGTGAATTATGGCATGGACCTACTTCAGCTTTTAAAGATATAGCTTTAACTATTCTTCCTCATTTGATGTCTAAAGCATATGAGAAAGAAAATAAGTCAAATAGAATCTTAATATTAACCGCAACTAGTGGCGATACTGGTAAAGCAGCTTTAGCAGGCTTTAAAGATGTTAATAATATAAATATTATTGTCTTTTATCCAAATGAAGGAGTATCTGATACACAAAAAAGACAAATGTGTACTAGCCTAGGCGATAATGTTGAAGTAATCGCTGTCGAAGGTAATTTTGATGATTGTCAAAAAATGGTAAAGGATGCTTCTGTTAATAAAAATATTATTAATTTTAATAAGAATATATCTCTAAGTAGTGCTAATTCAATTAATATTGGTCGTTTAATCCCGCAAATCGTTTATTATTTTTCTTCTTATATTCAATTAGTTAAAATGAATAAAATAAATCTTTATGACAAAGTTAATTTCTCTGTTCCTACTGGTAACTTTGGTAATATTCTAGCTGGTTATTTAGCTAAAGAATTAGGTCTACCTATCAATAAATTAATATGCGCTTCAAATAGTAATCATATCTTAACTGATTTCTTCACTTCTGGTAGATATTCTCTAGATAGAGATTTTTATACTACTATCTCTCCTTCGATGGATATATTAATATCAAGTAATTTAGAAAGATTATTATTTTTATTAAGTGATAGTAAAACAGTTAATGAATTAATGACTTCATTAGCTAATAATAAAGAATATATAGTCCCAAAAGAAATGTTAGATAAGATGCAAGAATCATTTTTAGCTACATGGTGTGATGAAGAAAATTGTAAAAAGACAATTAAAGATTTTTATGAAAAAGAAAATATCTTAATTGATCCCCATACTGCTGTCGCTTTAAAAGCTAGCGAAGAATTCTACGATCAAAATATCCCTTGTATCACTCTATCTACCGCTTCACCATATAAATTCGCAAATGATGTTTTAAGTTGTATTAGCGATAATATTCCTAGTAATAGTTTAGAAGCTATCAAAGCTTTATATAATATCACTTCTATATCTATCCCAAATAATTTATTAGAAATATATGATATGCCGATTAGATTTAAAGAAATAATAAATAAAGAAGACGGCATAAAAACTATCACCAAAAAAATGGAGGCTATGAATGTTTAAAATAAAAACACCCGCAAGTACATCTAATCTAGGATGTGGCTTTGACTCTCTAGGCTTAGCTTTTGATATTTATAATAATTTTTCTATTGAAGAAAGTGATGTCACAATTTTAGAAGGAATAGATGAAGCTTTTAATAATGATAATAATCTATTCTTAAAAGCATATCGTAAAGCCTGTAATGACATTGGTAAAGAAAAACCTATTCATGTGATTTTTGATTGTGATATACCTATTTCTAGAGGTCTAGGTTCTAGTTCAACTTTTGTGGTGGCTGGTCTATATGCAGCTTATTTATTAAATGATATTAATTTACCTGATAAAGAAGAAATCTTTAATATGGCTTGTGAGTTTGAAGGTCATCCTGATAATGTTGCTCCTTGTATATATGGAGGCTTTTTAGCTTCTACTAAAGTGAGTGAAGACACATTTATAACTAGGAATATTTCTTTATCTAAAGAATATAAATTTACATGTTTAATACCTGACTTTGAAATAAGTACAGAAAAAGCGCGTAGTCTTATGCCTACTTCTTATCCTATTAAAATTGTTTATAATTCTTTATCAAAAGCTATCTTAACTACTAAAGCTTTTGAGAGTGGCGATCTTGATTTATTAAAGATAGTTAATAAAGATGAAATACATGAACCCTATCGTAAAGAATTAATAAAAGATTTTTCTAATTTATCTATGCTTCTTAATAAGAATACTGATGGCCTTTTGTTAATTAGCGGTTCGGGATCTACTTGTTTATATATCTCTAAAGAAGAAATAGATAATAATATTGATTTATCTTCTTTAAATAATAAATGGCTAATTAAAACAGTATCAGTTGACTATAATGGCACAATCATAGAGGTAAAAGATGAATAAAGATTATTATGTAATACATAAAAAGATGTTACCAGAATATATTGATAAAGTTATCTATGCTCGTAATCTATTAGAGAATCATGAAGTAGAAACAGTAATTGAAGCAGTAAAGAAAGCTGGTATATCTAGAAATACTTATTATAAATATAAAGATTATGTTTATGAGAAGAATAATGATGATATTAAAAAACATGCCATCATATCTTTAATATTAAAAGATGAGCGTGGGGCTTTATCATCTGTAATTAATATATTAAGTAATATGAATATAAATATATTAACTATATCCCAAGCTCTTCCAGTCGCGAATAAAGCTAATGTCTTAATATCTTTAGATATAACTCATATCAAAGGAACGATTGATGATTTACTTAAAAATCTTAAGAATCTTCCTCATACTAGAAGCATCCATTTAGATGCGCTAGAATAATTACATGAATATATTAAAGAAAATCTTCTTAGGTTTCTCTGCTTTTATTACAGGAACTATGGCCCTAGCTATAGCTGATATCATTTTAGATGGTGGTCTTAGTTTTCTTTCTTTAGGAATGTTAGCTTTATTTACTTTTTTAACTGTTTTCCAAATAAAGAAAATAATAACTTCAGATAAAGTAGAAAATGAAATAAGAGACGCACGATATGAAGATGCATATCGCAAAGGCAGAGAAATGGTAAATCGCGCATATGATGAAAAAGTTAATAAATTAACAGATGCCGAGCTTAAAGCTGAATTAGAAAAATCTTTAGATGAAGTTGATATAGAGCCTGAAGAATTATCAGAAATGTTGAAAGACAAGACCCAACAAGAAGTCACTCAAAAAGCCGATTATTAGTCGGCTTTTTCATTCTCTTCTACTTCTTCTTTGACTTCTTCAGTAGCATCTTCAGTTACTTCTTCTTTTACTTCTTCAACTACTTCGCTTGGTTTTTCTTCTTCTACTTCAATAGGCTTTTCTTCTGGAGCATTTTCAACTTCTTTATCTACTGTGATCTTAGCTTCCAGTTCAGCTATTTCTTCCTTAAGTTGTTCAATGAAGCTCTTCTTTCTTTCGATTTGATGTTCGATATCACGTATTACATCATAATCATCAGTTTCAAATACTTCTTCTTGTAGTTTATTTAATTGTTCACGTTGTGAAGTAATTAATTCATTTTTCTTAACTAATCTTTCTTTGAAACGTTTTTGTGAATCAGCTCTTTTTCCATCCCAGAAGACATCCTTGATAGATTTTAGCTTTTTCCATAATTCATCATTCTTTTTATAACCCGCAAAGCCGGCATCTTTCCATTCTTTATCGATAGCCATCATCGCTTCGGTATTTTCTCTAGAATATTCAGCTGTTTGAGTTATCTCATTAGCACGATTAATAAGTGCTTCTTTTTTGCCAATAGCTTCTTTATATTGTTCTTCAAGAGCTTCAAAATATTCTTTTTTATCTTCAAAGAATTTCTTTCTTAAGCCATTGAATTGTTCCCAAAGCTCATCGCCTTTTTCTTTACCAGCATAGCCTGCAGCCTTCCATTCTTCCATTAATTTATTCATCTTATCAGCTGCTGATTTAAAATTCTTATTATTATTTACTAATTCCTTAGCACTTTCAATTAATTCTTCTTTTTTCTGAACTGCTTTAGCTCTATTTTCATCTAGGCTTTTAAAATAATCTCTACGTTTATTATCAAATTGGCGACGAATATTAGAAAATTCTTTCCATAATGCATTCTCTTTTTCTCCTGCATTACCAATCTCATTCCATTCATCATGGATGGCTTCAAAAGCTTTTCTAGTTTCTTTCCATTTATTTGAATCAGCTAATTTTCTTGCTTCTTCTAATAATACTTCTTTTTGAGAAACACGATCATTGATGCGATTGACTTTTGTTTCAAATCTTTCTTTAGCTCTATCAACTCTATCTTTTAATTCATTTTCTTT